>JBBQAB010000637.1:0-5343 GCA_038198385.1 Propionibacteriales bacterium | reverse complement strand
AGAACGCCCGGCTCTACGAGGAGTCGCGGCGTCGACAGGAATGGCTGCGGGCCGCCGGCGAGGTGAGCCGCCACCTCCTGACCGGGGGCGTGAACGAGGTCGACGTGCTGAAACGGATCACCGACAGCGTGCAACGGCTGGCCGCGGCCGACGTGGTAACCCTGGTCCGACCCCGGACCTCGCAACACGACCTCGAGGTGGTCGTCGCCACGGGCGTCCAGTCGGCCGCACTCGGGGGATTGCACTATCCGGCCGTCGGCAGCATCGTCCGTGAGGCGATGGAGGCCGGCCACGGGCTGCTGTTTACCGACCTGAACGAGACCGGTTCGCGCTATCTGCATTTGCGACCCATGGTGCCGGTGAGCCAGCTGATGGCGTTGCCCCTCATCGGCGACGGAGGGCCGCGAGGCGCCATCATGGTCGGCCGGGTCGCCGCCGCCCGCCCCTTCGAGGCCAGCGATCTGGAGATGGCCGAGATGTTCTCCGGCCAGGCCGCGCTCGCTCTGGAGCTCGCCGACGCCCGGGCCAACCAGCTGAGGATCAGCGCTCTGGAGGAGCGAGACCGGATCGCTCGCGACCTGCACGACCACGTGATCCAGCGACTGTTCGCGGCCGGCCTGAGTGTGCAGAGCATGGCCGCCGCAGTCCCCGACGCCGTCCTAAGGGAGCGGCTGACCCGCACCGTGGACGATCTTGACGACACCATCCAACGGATCCGGACCACCATCTTCGGCCTGACCGACCACTCCGGGAGTGCCCAGGCCCTCCGACACCGGGCGACGGGGCTGGTGGCGGAGCTGAGCGCGCAGCTCGGTCTGCGGGCCGACATCACGTTCCACGGGCCGGTCGACACCCTGGTCGACGAGTCCTTCCACGGCGACGTGGAAGCGGTGGTCCGCGAGGCACTGACCAACGTCAGTCGGCATGCGAAGGCGGAGCACGTCACGCTGGCCGTCACCGCCGAGCCCGACAGCCTGACCATCGCGGTCGAGGACGACGGCTGCGGTCTGGTCCGGGGCCCGCACCGGAGCGGTCTGGCCAACCTCACGGCCCGGGCCCGCCGCCGCGGTGGCGACCTCGACCTCACCGACCGGGCCGGCGGCGGCCTCAGCCTCCGCTGGACCGTCCCGCTGACCTACCGACCCGACCAGGAGCAGTCTCTATGACGACAATCCGGGTGTTCTTGCTCGACGACCACGAGCTGGTCCGACGGGGGCTGACCGACCTGCTGGGCTCCACCGAGGATCTGGAGGTGGTCGGGGAAGCCGGTACGGCCGCCGAGGCCCTGCGTCGGATCCCGGCCGCTCGGCCCGACGTCGCCCTGCTCGACGCGAGGCTGCCCGACGGGAGCGGGATCGACGTCTGCCGTGAGATCCGGTCCACCCACCCCGCGGTGCGCTGCCTGGTTCTGACGTCCTACGACGACGACGAGGCCCTGTTCAGCGCGGTGATGGCCGGGGCCGCAGGCTATCTGCTTAAGCAGATCCGGGGCTCCAGCCTGGTCGACGGTATCCGGCAGGTCGCGGCGGGTCAGTCGCTGCTCGACCCGGCCGTCACCGACAAGCTGATGGAGCGGCTGCGCCATCCGGTCCAGGAGGACCCCCTGGTGCACTCCCTCACCGCCCGGGAGCGGGAGATCCTGGAGCTGATCGCGGAGGGCCTGACCAACCGCCAGATCGGGGAGCGTCTGTTCCTGGCCGAGAAGACGGTCAAGAACTACGTCTCCAACCTGCTGGCCAAGCTCGGGATGCAGCGACGGACCCAGGCGGCGGTCTTCGGGTCCACCCTGCGGAGCACGACCCCGTCACCGGACTGAGTGCTCGTCGTCGGCTGGCCCGGCCAGGCCGCGGTCGTGGTCGTGCGTCTGGTCCCGTCACCGCGGGTATCCCCGGAGCCCGCGGTGACGGAAACTGGGCGGCTCAGTCGGCGAAGGGGGCCCGGACCGCGCGGCCGGTGGTGCCGTGCCGCTTGATGCAGATGAACAGGTTCCGGGTGCCGCTCGCCCAGGGGACGATGCCGTCGGTGCGCCACAGGCCGTTCAGGATGGTGGAGTTCGTGACCGTCTGGGCCCGGCCACGGGCGACCACGCTCCAGCCGGTCTGCGCCTTCTCGTCCATGCCGTCGATCTCGAAGGCGACGTTGGTCGGGTCGGCGAGGGCCGCCAGCATCCCGTACTGCGAGGTGCGGAAGGCAATGTCACCGGCGTACATCCGGTAGGTGACCGGCAGCACCATCGGGCCGTTGGCGGTGTTCCACGCCACCCGGCCCATGGTGTGGGACGCCAGCAGGTCGTCGCACTCCTGAGGGGACAGCGGGCCCATCTGGCTGGTCCGCAACCGGGCCGTGGTCACAGCGTCGCTCCGGTGCGCAGCCGGACGGCAACGTCGGCAGTGGAACCCTTGGCCGAGCCTTCGGCTCGCGGCGCCCGCGTCAGGGCGTGGACAGCCCCGAGGTTCAGGTGTCGACGGGCTGCCTCCTCGGACGGCCACACCAGCGCCTGCCGGGAGTGCTCCGACTGGTCCAGCCCAACCACGATGTCCTGCTGCTGCATCGAGACTCCTTCCGTCGCCGGTCAAGCGCCGGGGAGCGGGGCGGGCCGGGTGATGTGGTGCTCCCAGCCTGCTCCGTCGCGCCCGCCCTGGTTAGGGACCAAGGTCACCGACGTCGGCCACCGAAGGCCTGGCGGACACCACTCCCGCCGGACCCGAGTGCTCCCCTGGACCAGGTCGCGCGGGGGTGAGGCCTATCGCCGGGCCTGCTCGATCCGGACCATGTTGCCCGCCGGGTCACGGACGGCGGCGTCCCGGCTGCCCCAGGGCTGGCTGGTCGGCTCCTGCAGGATCTCGGCACCAGGGGCGGCAGCGAGCTTATCGAAGGTGGCGTCGAGGTCGTCGGAGGCGAAGTGCACGGTCCGGAGCTCGCCCTTGGCCAGGAGCGCGGCCAGGGCGTCACCGTCCTCGGTCGACCGACCACCGTGCGGCTGCGACAGCACGATGGAGATCTCGGGCTGGCTCTGGGTGGCGAGGGTGACCCAGCGGAAGCCGTCACGTGAAACCTCGTTCAGCACGGTGAGGCCCAACGTGTCCCGGTAGAACGTGAGGGCGGCGTGCGGGTCGTCGACCAGGATGTGGATCACACTGACGGAGATGGACATGACCCGACCCTAGGCGGGCGGAGCGTCAGGCGCTTCTCCGAAACTGCTGACTTCTGCGCCAGCCGTTGGTCCCGCTCACAAGAATGCCACATGAGGCAGCCAGCCACTCGGCCGCCGCTTCGAGCGACGACCGCCTTGAGATTAGCTCCTTGCCTGCGCTCGGCGCCTCTGGTCTTCTAACTCGACGGTCCCCTCAAAATTTCTTTCGCGGGCGCACCACCACTTCTCTAAGCCGGGCCTCTGCGCATACTTCCTTGCATACTGATTGGCCCAATCCGTGAGTAACGTTAAAGGCTCACGCTCCTGTACGTAGCTCTCCGACCGTAGGATGGCGATCTCCCACCACCCAGCGTGTCGACCTAGGAGACTGCACACCATGAGAGGGTCGACCGCTCCCTGATTTTGTGCAACCCTGACTCGTTCGAAGAAGCGCAGGATGAGGGTAGCGTCATACCTCGGGCTTGCGCTTACTACAACGGATTCGTATTGGCCTAGTTTGCCGGACTCTAGTTGAGCTGTTCGAACTTGCCCAACCTGATGGGGCTTCGCGCCAGCCGGCAAGGCTCGCGCCAGGTGATTTCGAAGCCGCCAGCGAGCGTTACCAATCTCGCCAGTAGTGAATTCCTCGTGCAGACGCAAAACCCGCTCTACTCTTTGGTCTCGCCGGTTTGCAAGCAGTGTCCACACGGCCACAAGTGCACCGCCTATAAGAGCGAGTGCCTCTCCTATACGATTGAGTTCGGGTACAGGCATGACCTCGAGTGTGACGAGGCCTAATACTACGACTGATATTAACCATTTAGTGACTACATTCATTTGTGCTTCTCCACAACACCCATCTGCGTCTCGATCTCCTTGCATGAGAGTCTAGCCAAGAATCACGGATAGTCCGCCTACCGGGGCCCTCGATCGTTAACCTGAACCCGACACTATCCAGTTACTACTGCACGCGCCTGATTACCTCTCAACTGCCAGGATGCTCACGTCCACGAAGTTTGCGGTCTAATCACGTTTCGCTTGGTTGCCTGGACCGAAACAGTAGTAGGCGGGGTCCGCCTCGGTCGGGTCAGCACCATCGCCTGACAGCCGGCGAGCAGCCGGAGATCGTCGTGGTCCGCCGCGCGGTAGGCGCTCGGGGTCTGCCCGACCAGCTCGGTGAAACGCGAGGAGAACGACCCGAGGCTGGTGCAGCCGACGGCGAAGCAGACGTCGGTGACGCTGAGGTCCCCGCGGCGCAGCAGGGCCGCTGCCCGCTCGATCCGCCGGGTCATCAGGTAGGCGTACGGGGTCTCCCCGTACGCCTCCCGGAACCGACGGCTGAAGTGCCCCGTCGACATGATCGCGGTCCGGGCCAGGGCGGGCACGTCCAGCGGGTCGGCGTAGTCGCGGTCCATCCGGTTGCGCGCCCGGCGCAGGCGGCGCAGCTCGTCCAGATCAGGGGCCATAGGTCCATTGTGTCCACCCACCCGGGCGCTCCGACAGCGCCCATGGCGGCCCCGTCGGACGGGGGCCCACAACGGTCCCGTCGGGCCGGGACCTTGGGCCCTGACCTTTCCCTGCGCCAGTGCACAGACTGGAGGTGCTCTTCCGTTTCGGCAAGGTCGTCCGGGTGCGGCATCCCGGCCTGCAGATGATCATCCATCCTCGACGTGACCGCGATCGAGTGGGGCGTGGAGGTGACGCTGGTCGAGCTGAAGGACATTCAGCTGCGCGACACCATGAAGCGTGCCATGGCCCGGCAGGCCGAGGCCGAGTGGGAGAAGCGGGCCAAGATCATCAACGCCGAGGGTGAGTCGATGGCCGCCGCCGCCCTGGGGGCCGCGTCGGACACCTGATGCAGCACCCGCTGGCCCTCCAGCTCCGCAATCTGCAGAGCCTGGTCGAGCTCGGGGTCGACAAGAACACCACGGTCGTCTTTCCGGCCCCCCTGATGTCGACCATCGCCGAGGTCGGCGCCTTCCTGCAGCGCGAAACCGCCGCCTCCGACGTCTCCGCGACCCCGACCGTCCCGGCCACGCACCCGGCCCCGGCCGCGGCCACCGCCGCCACGAACGGCGTGCACCGGGTCGCTGCCTGAGGTCAGGGCGTCCGCGGGTCACCGTACTGTGTGGAGGTCACCGACACCGTACGGTGACCCGTCCGGACTGGCGACGGTCCCGACCTGAGCCATCAAGGAGATGAGCACCATT
>JBBQAB010000636.1:0-17951 GCA_038198385.1 Propionibacteriales bacterium | reverse complement strand
TCGGCCAGGGCTGGTTCTCGGGGCGCTCGTCCGGCGGGGTCGGCATGATCTCCAGCTGCGAGATCGACTTCGCCCCCTGCCGGATCGAGGTGCCGAGACAGTCGGCCCCGGTGTCACCGCCGCCGATGATGACCACGTGCTTGTCCGTGGCCGTGATCTGGCCCTCGACGGCCATCTCCCGGGCCACCCGGTTGGCCTGGGGCAGGAACTCCATGGCCTGGTGGATGCCGTTGAGCTCACGCCCGGGGACCGGCAGGTCCCGGCCGATGGTGGAGCCGACCGCCAGCACCACGGCGTCGTAGCGCTCCTTCAGCTGCCGCCCGGTGATGCTGACCCCGATCTCGACCCCGCAGCGGAAGTTGGTGCCCTCGTCCTTCATCTGGCGGATCCGCCGGTCGAGGACCTTCTTCTCCATCTTGAACTCGGGGATGCCGTAGCGCATCAGGCCACCCGGCTCCTCGGCCCGCTCGAAGACGGCGACGGTGTGACCGGCCCGGGTCAGCTGCTGGGCCACGGCCAGCCCGGCCGGACCGGAGCCGACCACGGCCACCGTGTGCCCGGTGTGCCACTCGGGTGGCTGAGGCTTGACCCGCCGCTCGTCCCACGCCTTGTCGATGATGGCGACCTCGACGTTCTTGATGGTCACCGGGTCGCGGTTGATGCCGACCACACACGCGGTCTCACACGGCGCCGGGCAGAGCCGCCCGGTAAACTCCGGGAAGTTGTTTGTCGCGTGCAGCCGCTCCAGCGCCTCATCCCAGTCACTGCGCCAGACGAGGTCGTTCCACTCCGGGATCAGGTTGCCCAGCGGGCAGCCGGTGTGGCAGAACGGGATGCCGCAGTCCATGCAGCGTCCGGCCTGCTCGGAGATGATCGGGAGCAGAGCCCGCCCCGGCGTACCGGGGTAGACCTCTTTCCAGTCGTGCACCCGCTCCGCCACGGGCCGCCGCTCGGCGACCTCGCGCGCGGTGGTGATGAAGCCTCTGGGGTCAGCCATGGTCGTTGCCCTTCGTCGGAGCCGTCAGGGGAGGGTGCGCACCCGGGAGCCGGGCGCCGGCGGGCTCAGCCACGCGCGGCGTCCATCATCCGGATGGTGGTGGTCGCCTCGTCGAGACCTTCGGACTCAGCCAGCTCGCGGGCGGCGATGACCCGGGCGTAGTCCCGGGGCAGCACCTTGGAGAAGCGGGTCCCGGCGGCCGCCCAGTCGGCCAGCAGAGCGGCGGCGACGTCGGAGCCGGTCTCCTCCTGGTGCCGGGTGACCAGCTGCTGGAGGAGCTCCAGGTCAGCCTCGGTCGGGTCCAGCGCGTCCACCATCTCGGTGTTCAGCCGGCTCGTGTCGAGGTCGAGGAAGTAACCGATGCCACCCGACATACCGGCCGCCACGTTGCGCCCGGTCCGGCCCAGCACGACCGCGATCCCGCCGGTCATGTACTCACAGCCGTGATCGCCCAGGCCTTCGACGACCGCCGTGGCGCCGGAGTTGCGGACGCAGAAGCGCTCACCGACCTGGCCCCGGATGAAGATCTCCCCCGAGGTGGCGCCGTAGCCGATCACGTTGCCGGCGATGATGTTGTCCGCGGCGTTGAACGCCGAGGCCCGGTCGGGTCGCAGCACGATCCGACCACCGGAGAGTCCCTTGCCGAGGTAGTCGTTGCTGTCCCCCTCGAGCCGCAGCGTGATGCCGGCCGGGACGAAGGCCCCGAACGACTGGCCCGCCGAACCCGAGAAGGTGATGTCGATCGTGCCGTCGGGCAGTCCTTCGCCGTTGGTGGCCTTGGTCACCTCGTGGCCCAGGATCGTGCCCACCGTACGGTTCACGTTCCGGATGGCCACGGAGGCGCGGACGGCCTCCCCGGTCTCCAGCGCGGGCCGGCAGATCGCGATCAGCTCCTGGTCCAGCGCGTTCTCCAGCCCGTGGTCCTGGGTGGTGACGTTGTGCAGCGCCGTACCCGCCGGCAGCTCGGGCTGGTGCAGCATCGGACGCAGGTCGAGACCGTGCGCCTTCCAGTGCTGCTCAGCGGTCGTGGTGTCGAGCATCTGGACCTGGCCCACGGCCTCGGCCAGGGTGCGGAAACCCAGTGCGGCCAGGTGCTCGCGCACCTCCTCGGCAATGAACTCGAAGAAGTTGATGACGAACTCCGGCTTGCCGGAGAACTTCTTCCGCAGCTCCGCGTTCTGGGTGGCGATCCCGACGGGGCAGGTGTCGAGGTGGCAGACCCGCATCATGATGCAGCCGCTGACCACCAGGGGTGCGGTGGCGAAGCCGAACTCCTCGGCCCCGAGCAGCGCACCGATGATGACGTCCCGCCCGGTCTTGAGCTGCCCGTCGACCTGCACCACGATCCGGTCCCGCAGCCCGTTGATGAGCAGGGTCTGCTGGGTCTCGGCCAGGCCCAGCTCCCAGGGACCGCCCGCGTGCTTGAGCGAGGTCAACGGCGCGGCGCCGGTGCCCCCGTCGTGACCGGAGATCAGGACCACGTCCGCCTTGGCCTTGCTCACCCCGGCCGCCACGGTGCCGACCCCGACCTCGGCCACGAGCTTCACGTGGACGCGGGCCGACGGGTTGGCGCACTTCAGGTCGTGGATGAGCTGCTTGAGGTCCTCGATGGAGTAGATGTCGTGGTGCGGCGGCGGCGAGATGAGCCCGACGCCCGGGGTCGAGTGCCGGGTCTTGGCCACCCAGGGATAGACCTTCTGGCCGGGCAGCTGGCCACCCTCGCCGGGCTTGGCGCCCTGCGCCATCTTGATCTGGATGTCGGAGGCGTTGGTCAGGTAGTCCGAGGTCACCCCGAAGCGACCCGAGGCCACCTGCTTGATGGCGCTGCGCCGGGCCGGGTCGTGCAGCCGGTCGCTGTCCTCGCCCCCCTCGCCGGTGTTGGACTTGCCGCCCAGCTCGTTCATGGCCAGGGCCAGGGTCTGGTGGGCTTCGAGGCTGATCGAGCCGTAGGACATCGCACCGGTGGAGAACCGCCTGACGATCTCGGAGACCGGCTCGACCTCCTCAATCGGGATCGGCTGCCGGTCGTCGCTGAACCGGAGCAGCCCCCGCAGGGTCATCAGCCGCTCGGACTGGCTGTCGATGTGGTGGGTGTACTGCTTGAAGATGTCGTAGCGGCCGGTCCGGGTGCTGTGCTGCAGCCGGAAGACGGTCTCCGGGTCGAACAGGTGCGGCTCGCCCTCCCGCCGCCACTGGTACTCCCCGCCCACCGGCAGCAGCCGGTGCGCCAGCGGGATGCCGTCACTGGGGTAGGCCCGCAGGTGGCGACGGTGAACCTCCTCGGCGATCTGCTCCAGGGTGACCCCGCCCAGCTTGCTGGTGGTGCCGGTGAAGTAGCGGTCGACGACCTCGTGGGACAGGCCCAGCGCCTCGAAGATCTGGGCGCCGGTGTAGGAGGCGACCGTGGAGACGCCCATCTTGCTCATCACCTTCAGCACGCCCTTGCCCAGGGCCTTGACCACGTTGGTCACGGCCTTCTCCGGCTCGACGCTGGTGTAGACACCGCTGCGGGCCAGGTCCTCCACGGACTCGATGGCCAGGTACGGGTTGACGGCGGCCGCGCCGTAGCCGATCAGCAGCGCGACGTGGTGCACCTCGCGCACGTCCCCGGCCTCCACGACCAGGCCGACCATGGTCCGGGTCTTCTCCCGCACCAGGTGGTGGTGCACCGCGGCGGTCAGCAGCAGCGACGGGATGGGGGCGAGCTCGGCGTTGGAGTGCCGGTCCGACAACAGGATCGTCCGGGCGCCGTCGGCGATCGCGGCCGAGACCTCGGTGCAGATCTGGTCGAGCTTGGCCGACAGGGCCGCCGCTCCTCCGCTGACCTCGTACAGACCGCGGGCGACGTAGGTGGCGTAGCCCGGGAGGTTGCCGTCCTTGTTGATCTTGACGATCTTGGTCAGGGAGTCGTTGTCCAGCACCGGGAACGGCAGCACCAGGCGGCGGCAGGACGAGGGGCCCGGGTCGAGCAGGTTCCACTCCGGGCCGATCGTGTTGTAGAGCGAGGTGACGAGCTCCTCGCGGATCGCGTCCAGAGGCGGGTTGGTGACCTGGGCGAACAGCTGTGAGAAGTAGTCGAACAGCAGCCGCGGCTTGTCGCTCAGGGCCGCGATCGGGGTGTCGGTGCCCATCGAGCCGATCGGCTCGGCGCCGCCGGAGGCCATCGGGGCCAGGATGAGCCGGAGCTCCTCCTCGGTGTAGCCGAAGACCTGCTGGCGGCGGGTGACCGAGGCGTGGGTGTGCACGACGTGCTCCCGCTCGGGGAGGTCCGACAGCAGCATCCGGCCGCCGACCAGCCACTCGCCGTACGGTGCCTCGGCCGCCAGGCTGCCCTTGACCTCCTCGTCGGAGATCAGCCGGTGCTCGGCGAGGTCGGCCAGGAACATCCGGCCGGGCTGCAGCCGGCCCTTCTGCACGATCTTCTCGGCGGTGATGTCGAGCACGCCGGTCTCGGAGGCCAGCACGACCAGGCCGTCGTCGGTGACCCAGTAGCGGCCCGGACGCAGGCCGTTGCGGTCCAGCACGGCTCCGATCTGGGTGCCGTCGGTGAACACGACCCCGGCTGGTCCGTCCCAGGGCTCCATCAGGCAGGAGTGGAAGGCGTAGAAGTCCTTGCGCTCCTGGTCCATGGTGGGGTTGTTCTCCCACGCCTCGGGGATCATCATCAGCATCGCGTGCGGCAGGGAGCGGCCGCCCAGGTGCAGCAGCTCCACGACCTCGTCGAAGGAGGCCGAGTCGGAGGCGTCCGGGGTGCAGATGGGGAACAGCCGGTCCAGGTCGCCGCCGATGACGTCGCTGCTCAGCAGCGCCTCGCGGGCGCGCATCCAGTTGCGGTTGCCCTTGACCGTGTTGATCTCGCCGTTGTGGGCGATCATCCGGAACGGGTGGGCGAGCTCCCAGGCGGGGAAGGTGTTGGTGGAGAAGCGCGAGTGCACGACGGCCAGCGCGCTGGCCATCCGGTCGTCGAGGAGCTCGGGATAGACCAGCTCGAGCTGCTCGGTGGTCAGCATCCCCTTCCAGACCAGGGTGCGGCACGACAGCGAGGCGAAGTAGACCCCGACCTCGTGCTGGATCCGACGCCGCAGGCAGTAGGCGAGCCGCTCCAGCGGCAGCCCCGAGAGCTCGGCCTCCCGGGCAGCCACGAAGAGCTGCTCGAAGTGCGGCATGTCCGAGCGGGTCAGGTTGCTCAGCGAGGTGTCGTCGGTCCGGACCGTACGCCAGCCGAGCACCCGCAGGCTCTCCTCCTCGGCGATCTGCTCGATGGTCGCCTTGTCCTTGGCGGCCGCGTCCGCGTCGGTGGGCAGGAAGGCGTTCCCGACCGCGTACGCGCCGACAGCGGGCAGCTCGAAGTCGACCTCCGCGCGCAGGAACCCGTCCGGGACCTGCATCAGGATGCCCGCGCCGTCGCCGGTCCGCGGGTCGGCACCGGTGGCGCCGCGATGGTCGAGGTTGCGCAGCGCCTCGAGCCCCTGACGCACGATCGCGTGGCTCGGCACGCCGGTCAGCGTGGCGACGAAGGCCACCCCGCACGCATCGTGCTCGAACGCAGGGTCATAGAGACCCTGACCGTGGTGGGACAAGCGGTTGGCATGAGCAGCGGTCATCGAACAAACTCCCGTTGTCGGAGCCGGTGCTCAGGGTGAGGTCCCTGGCACAGGGTCATGGCAGAACGGCATCGGCGCGCCACGTACGCGAGCCCACTGACAAGAACTGATGGCGAGCGGGACAACGCTGGCCCTGGTGAGGCTTAGGTTAACGCACCGAAACAGGCCCGATTTCCCGCCGTTCCGGCATCCGGGCGGACCCGGCGGACACCCTGTTACTGCCCGGTTACGAGACCCCGGAACCATCTCCGGGACTGTCCGTCCGGCCCACCGATGTCTGTTCCCCGTCCGGGGCCGCGGCGGATTCACGCTCCGGGGCGGCCGCGTCGGCCGACGCGCGGTCGGCTTCGCCGTCGGGACCGCTCTCGATCGCCTCGGTGCCGCCCGGGGTTCGCACGCCCTCGACGACCTCCTCGCGACCGGGGCGGTGCCGCACCAGCCAGACCAGCCAGATCGCCGCTGCGACGAAGCCGATCAGCGAGGTGTAGTTGTTGAGCCGGAATCCGCCGATCTGGTTGACGGTGTCGATCCGCAGCGCCTCGATCCAGAACCGTCCGGCGGTGTAGAGCAGGACGTAGAGCGCGAAGACCTTCCCGTGCCCGAGCCGGAGACGACGGTCCAGGACCACGAGGACGAGGGCCACAGCCAGGTTCCAGACCAGCTCGTAGAGGAACGTCGGGTGGAAGGTGGCGTACTGCTCGAAGCCCACCGGGCGGTAGCGCGGCGCGATCTCCAGCGCCCAGGGCAGGGTGCTCGGACGACCGAAGAGCTCGGAGTTGAACCAGTTGCCGAGCCGTCCGATGGCCTGGGCAACGAGCAGAGAGGGAGCCAGCGTGTCCAACAGCGCCGGGAAGGCGATCTTCCGCCGCCGCGCCACCAGGTAGGCGCCGAGGGCCCCGAACGCCACCGCTCCCCAGATGCCCAGGCCGCCCTGCCAGATCTTGAGGGCGTCGATCGGGTGTCGACCGGGCCCGAAGTAGAGCTCGTAATCGGTGATGACGTGGTAGAGGCGGGCCCCGACGATCCCGAAGGGGACGGCGATCACGACCACCGACTCCAGCCCATCGGCCGTGCCCCCGCGCGCGGTCCAACGCCGGGTCCCGTTGACCATCGCGACCACGATGCCCGCGATGATGCACAGGGCGTACGCGCGCAGCGGGAAGGGACCGAGGTGCCAGACCCCGGTGCTCGGGCTCGGCAGGAAGAGCAGACTCATTGACTGGGGCTTGCCGTCGGGGTCGGGTTGGTCGACTTCTGGACCGTCGGGGTCTCCCCGGGAGGCGGCTTGGAGATCATGGTCGCCAGACTGGCAGGCGTCAGGCTGGTCAGGTCGACCGGCGCGCCGTTGAGGAACAGCGTCGGCGTCCCCGTGACGCCGTTGGCCCCGGCGGCGGCGTTGATCGAGTCGACCCACGCCTTCTTGCCCTGGTCCGTGACGCAGGTGGTGAAGGTCGGGGTGGCGGTCGCGCCGACCGTCGTGGCCAGGGCGACCAGCTGCTGGTCACTCCACTGCAGGGTGTGGTTGGCGAACAGACCCAGGTAGTAGGGCTGTCCGAAACCCGCCTCGGCGGCGCAGGCCATCGCGTTGGAGGCGGCGAACGAGCCGCGGTCGATGAACGCCATCGGATACAGGTCGACGGAGGCGACTCCTGCGTTCTGCGCCGCGGTCAGGGTCGGTCCGAACTCGTCCTCGAAGTCCGCGCAGTGCGGACAGTGGAAGTCCTCGTACAGGGTCACGCCGGCCGGGGCGGTCGCGCCGCCGAGGCGGAGCGGCTGGCCGTTGGTCACCACCATCGGAGCCGCGGTCGCGCTCCCGGCCACCGGCGAGGCCGAGGGGGCCCGGTGGGACCGCCAGGCCTGGAAGCCGATGCCCGCTCCGGCGAGGACCAGCACGAAGGCCACCGCGCCGATCACCAGCACCCGTCGGTCCCGCTGTCGCTGGGCTGCCTGCTCAGCGGCGATTCGTGCTCTGGCCTGGTCATGTGCCCCGGGCATCGAGGCCTCCTTCGTCGTCGGGATGGAGGTCGAGCGCCAGCCGGCTCCGGGGCCGCCAGACCAGCCAGACGGCCAGGGCGAGCAGACCCAGGTCACGGATGATCTCGACCGTGTAGGTGGTCGGGCCGGCCGCGTCCCCACCGCCACCGAAGCAGCCGCAGTCGATGCTGAGCCCACGGACGGCTGCGGAGACGACGGCCACGATGAAGACCGCGAGCAGCCCCCCCGAGGCCACGGCCACACCGCGGGTCAGAACCCCGACCACCAGCAGCAGGCCCAGGGCGATCTCCACGAAGGGCAGACCCCACCCGACCAGGGTGGCCACCCCGCCGGGCAGCAGCTGGTAGGCCTGGACCGCGGCGACCGAGGAGGACGGGTCGATGGCCTTCAGTCCCCCGGCGGCTAGGAAGACCCCACCCAGCAGCAGCCGTACCCCGGTCGACAACCACGGGAGAGCCCGCTCCGAGCGCGGGCGGCTGGGCGCGCGCGCGATCAACGGGACCGGTCCACGAGCAAGCCGAAGTCGTGGGCGAGGTCGCCCACGCTCGTGCCGGGCGTCCAGATCACCTCACCGGACTGCCGGTCGAAGCCGATCACCTGGGCGGAGTGGCCCACGTCGTAGCCGCCGCTGGGCAGCTTGGTCAGGCCTTCGATGTCGACCCCCACGCGCCCGGCGACCGACTTGATGGTCGTCAGGCTGCCGGTCAGGCCGATGAACTCCGGGTTGAAGCGTCCGAGGTAGCCCTTGATCTGCTTCTCGTCGTCGCGGGCGGGGTCGGTGGTCACGAAGATCATCTGGATCTGGTCCCGGGACGCCGGGTCGACCCGCTTGAGCGCCAGGGCGACGTCGGAGAGCACGGTGATGCAGATGTCGGGGCAGTGGGTGTAGCCGAAGAACAGCAGGGTGACCGGCTTCGAGGGTGAGGTAGCCAGGTTGTAGGCGTGCCCGCTGGTGTCGGTGAGCGATCGGTCGGGCATCTGGTAAGGGTCGGTCAGCGAGGTGCCCCCGAGGTAGCCGGCCGGGTCGGCCGGCACGCTCACCTGGACGTCCGGGCGGGAGGTGCAGCCGGTGAGGACCACCAGGGCCGCCACGACCAGCAGCACCAGGGCCCGGGCCCAACCCGGTCGGAGGGGGACGACGCCAGGCCCGACGACACCGTCCGGGGCACCGACGACAGCGATGGAGCGTACGGCGGCGGTCGAGGTCACGTCCCCACTAACCCGGCGGCGGGCCGGGAAGTTCCCGGGGCCGGCCGGTCGGCAGACCCGGAGCGCACACCGTCTGCCAGGTCGGCGACCACGGCGCGGAGCCGGCTGAGGTCGCCGGGGGTGCCCGCGTCCTCCGCGTCGAGCAGGGTCTTCACCAGCGCGGAGCCCACGATCACGGCGTCGGCGTAGTCGGCGACCTCGCGGGCCTGAGCACCGTTCGAGACCCCCAGACCCACCCCCGCCATCACACGCGGGTCGGCCTCACGGATCCGGCGGACCAGCTCGGGGGCCAGGGAGGAGGTCGTCGTCCGCGCGCCCGTGACCCCCATCACCGCGGTCGCGTACACCCAACCGCGGCAGGCCGCGACGGTGCTGGCCAGCCGCTCCTTCGTCGAGGAGGGCGAGACCAGGAAGATCCGGTCCAGCCCGTACGCGTCGGAGACCGCCAGCCACTCCTGCGCCTCGTCGGGGGTGAGGTCGGGGGTGATGGCCCCGGCGCCACCGGCGGCGGCCAGGTCACGGGCGAACTTCTCGGGGCCGTAACGCTCGATCAGGTTCCAGTAGGTCATGACCACCGCGGCGGTGCCGGTGCTGGCGACCGTCTCGACGGCGGCGAACGCGTCGTGGGTGCGGACCCCACGCTCCAGGGCCCGGGTGCCGGCCCGCTGGATGGTGACGCCGTCCATCATCGGGTCGCTGTAGGGCATCCCGACCTCGACCAGGTCGACCCCCTCGGAGCTGCCGTCGTCACCGGTCAGGGCGCGCATGGCCTGCAGCGAGGTGGGAACGTCGGGGTAGCCGACGTGCAGGAACCCGACCAGCGCCCGGCGGCCGGTGGCGGCGACGTCGGCGAAGACCTGACCGGAGTGGCCCAGGTCGGCGGTCACTGCTCGACCCCGGACCCGGTGGTGGCCCCCCCGGGCTGCAGGTCGCTGCCGTGGGCCTGCTCCTGGTCGGCCGTGACGGTCTTCCCGGTCTCGGACCCGGTGCCGGTGGTGTCGAGGTCGAACCAGCTGATCGCGGTGTCCACGTCCTTGTCGCCCCGGCCGGACAGGTTGACCAGGATCAGCGGCGGCTGCCCGTCGGGACCCGCCGGCAGCCGGGGCGCCAGCTTGAGCGCCCCCGCCAGGGCGTGCGCCGACTCGATGGCCGGCACGATGCCCTCGGTCTGGGACAGGATCTTGAAGGCGTCCATGGCCTCGGAGTCGGTGATCGCCTCGTAGTGGGCGCGCCCGGTGGCCGCGAGCCAGGAGTGCTCAGGTCCGACCCCGGGATAGTCCAGCCCGGCCGAGATCGAGTGCGACTCCCGGGTCTGTCCGTCCGCGTCCTGCAGCACGTAGGTCCGCATCCCGTGCAGGACCCCGACCTCGCCGGCACTGATGGTGGCGGCGTGCCGCCCGGTCTCGATCCCGTCGCCACCCGCCTCGAAGCCGTACAGGGCCACGCCGGCGTCGGGGATGAAGTCGGCGAAGATGCCGAGGGCGTTGGAGCCACCGCCGACGCAGGCGGCCACCGCGTCGGGCAGCCGGCCGTAGCGGTCCAGGATCTGGGCGCGGGCCTCGGTGCTGATGATGCGCTGGAACTCGCGGACCAGCAGCGGGAACGGGTGCGGCCCGGCCACCGTGCCGATCAGGTAGTGCGTGTTGTCGACCGAGGCCACCCAGTCGCGCATCGCGTCGTTCATCGCGTCCTTGAGGGTCTGCGTGCCGGACTCCACCGCGATCACGTCGGCGCCCAGAAGACGCATCCGGGCGACGTTGAGGGCCTGCCGCTCGGTGTCGACCTTGCCCATGTAGACCGTGCACTCCAGTCCGAACAGGGCGGCGGCGGTCGCGGTGGCCACGCCGTGCTGGCCGGCGCCGGTTTCGGCGATGACCCGGGTCTTGCCCATCCGGCGGGCGAGCAGGGCCTGCCCGAGAACGTTGTTGATCTTGTGCGAACCGGTGTGGTTCAGGTCCTCCCGCTTCAGCAGGATGGTGGCGGGCTCCCCGGTGACCGAGGGCCCAGCCGCGGCGGCGAAGCGCTTGGCGACCGTGATCGGGCTGGGACGCCCGGTGTAGTCGGCCAGCAGCCCCGCGAGCTCGGACTGGAAGTCCGGGTCCACCATGGCTGCGTGGAACTCCTCCTCCAGCTGCTGCAGCGCCGCGTAGAGCGCTTCGGGGACGAACTTCCCGCCGAACTGGTCGAAGTGGCCCGCACTGTCCGGCAGCTGGGGGCTGTCGCCGGCGGCGGAGCCAGCCGGTGCGTGGTCGGGCAGCGTGGGGACAGACGTCATGGTCGGATCATTCCTTCGTTGTCGACAGGCAGCGCGCCGCTGCGTCCTCGGGGGACGCGGCTCGGGGGGTGGCGCTCGTCAGGGTTCTAGGACTTGTGGATGGCCGGATGCGCACCCGCAGCGACCAGGTCGGCGACACCGCTCCGCGGGTCACGACCGGTGACCAGCGCCTCACCGACCAGGACCACGTCGGCTCCGGCGCGGGCGAGCTCGATCACGTCGTGCGGGCCGCGGACACCCGACTCGGCGATCCGGACGATGCCGTCGGGGATCAGCGGGGCCAGCCGGGCGAAGGTGCCGGGCTCCACCTCGAGGGTCTGCAGGTTGCGGGCGTTGACGCCGATGATGGTGGCGCCGGCGTCCACGGCCCGGCGTACCTCGTCGGCGGTGTGCGCCTCGACCAGCGGGGTCAGTCCGATCGAGCGGGCACGCTCGATCAGGGCCACCAGCTGGGGGTCCGTGAGGGCGGCCACGATCAGCAGCACGAGGTCGGCACCTGCGGCACGCGCCTCGAACAGCTGGTACGCGGTGACGATGAAGTCCTTGCGGAGCACCGGGATGCTGACCGCGCACCGGACCCGTACGAGGTCGTCGAGGGAGCCCTGGAAGCGGCGGCCCTCGGTCAGCACCGAGATGGTGGCGGCACCGCCAGCCTCGTACTCCACCGCGAGTGCGGCGGGGTCGGCGATCTCGGCCAGCGACCCCTTGCTGGGGCTGGAGCGCTTGACCTCGGCGATCACGGCCACACCGGGGCCGCGCAGGACCGGCATCGGGTCCAGGGCGGGGTCGATGTGCTGGCAGCGTTCCTTGAGACGGTCCAAGGACACCTGCGACTGTCGGAGGGCGAGATCTTCCCGCACTCCACTGATGATGTCGTCGAGAGCGCTCATGGTGACCCGCTCAGTGAGCGCCGTAGCCCATCCGCTGGAGCACGTAGCCGACGATGGCGGCCACGACCAGCAGGCCGGCCGAAACCCAGAACAGCGGCCAGTTCTGCACCACGACGGCCCAGCCGCCGAGCACGAAGGCCACCATGGCGACCGAGGAGCCAGCCCAGGCTGCGCCCGTACGACCGTGGTGGACGTGTCGGCCACGGCTGTTGACCTCCTCGGAGGTCTGCTGCGGTCGCTGTGTGCTTGTCATGCTTCTCCGTTCCACCGATGACACCCCGGGCGGCTAGGAGCTCGGGCCGGGCCTAGAGGACCCCATTGTGTCCCCTGACCCTCCATTCCGCACATCCGGGGGCGCGGGGTGCGTGGGCGGGCCGGGGGGCGTGGTGGAGGTGTCGGCCGGGGACACCAGGGTCGGGTCCAGCCCGGCGTCCATGGCCTTCCACACCTCGGCCGGGTCGTCGTCGGCGGCCACCGACCGGGCTGGCTCGACGTCGCGACGGTAGCGATCCGCCCGGCTGGCCCACCGCGGGGCAGACAGCGCCATCGTCACCGCTCCGACCAGCACCAGGACGCCGGCGGACAGGTAGAGCGCGGGCCAGAGGGTGCCCACCAGCGCGAACTGGTCGGCCAGGCTGACGGTCCGGACCTGGGTCCGCACGGCCTCGACCGACGGTCGGGCCCGCACCAGGCCCACCGCGACCAGCCCGACCCCGGCCAGGGCCAGCAGTGCACCCAGCACCCGGCGGCCCCGAGCCCGCAGCGCCAGGCTGAGCAGGGTCCCGGCCAGTACCACCACGGCCAGGGCCTGGCTCAGCCCACCGGTCACCTCGGTGCCGGTGAAGCGGACCGCGATGCCCTCCCCCACGGCCCGCCACCAGGGCTGGGCGCTGCCCACCACGGCCAGGGCGCCGCCCGCCAGCAGCCCGGCGTACGCCAGCGGTCGGGTCCTCACCGGGGCGGCGTCCGCAGCGGCGTGAAGGTCTGGGCGACCGAGATCGCGCGCACCACCGCGGCGGCCTTGTTCTGGGCCTCCTGGTCCTCGGTGGGCGGGTCGGAGTCGGCCACGATCCCGGCCCCGGCCTGGATGTAGGCGACCTGGTCGCGCAGCAGCGCGGTCCGGATCGCGATGGCGGCGTCTGCGTCGCCGGCGAAGTCGAGGTAGCCCACCACCCCGCCGTAGAGGCCCCGACGGGAGATCTCGAGCTCGTCGATGATCTCCATGGCCCGCACCTTGGGCGCCCCGGACAGGGTGCCGGCCGGGAAGGCGGCCAGGACCACGTCGAGCGCCGTACGCCCCTCGGCGACGGCCCCGGTCACGGTGGCCTCCAGGTGCATGATGTGGCTGTAGCGGCGGACCTGCATGAACTCCAGCACCTCGACCGAA
Organism: Propionibacteriales bacterium; assembly: GCA_038198385.1. GTDB lineage: Bacteria > Actinomycetota > Actinomycetes > Propionibacteriales > Propionibacteriaceae > Microlunatus. The sequence continues at coordinate 4,594 of JBBQAB010000636.1, read as the reverse complement.
CCGGGGCGGCAGACCCGCCCGAGGTCGTTGCGGCCGAGGTCGACCAGCATCACGTGCTCGGCCCGCTCCTTCGGGTCGGCCAGCAGCTCGGCCTCGAAGGCGGCGTCCTCGGCCGGGGTCGCGCCGCGCGGCGTGGACCCCGCGATCGGGTGGGTGACCGCTGTGCCGTCCTGGACCGTGACCAGCGCCTCCGGGCTGGACCCGACGATGTCGAAGCGGTGGCCGGCGCTGTCCTCGAGCCTGAGCAGGTACATGTACGGGCTCGGGTTGGTGAGGCGCAGCACCCGGTAGATGTCCAGGGCGTCGGCGGTGGTGTCGACCTCGAAGCGCTGGCTGACCACGATCTGGAAGGCCTCACCGGCCCTGATCTCCTCCACGGCCGCCCGGACCGCGGCCTGGTACTCCGGGGAGGTGCGCTGCCGACGGACGGGGAGGGTGTGCTCGGTCCGGGCCGAGACCACCGCGGACGGGGTCGGCTGGGCGAGCAGGTCGGTCATCGCGTCGAGGCGGGCCACGGCGTCCTCGTACGCCTCCTGGACCCGCTCGGCGGTGTTGTCGAAGTTGATGGCGTTGGCCACCAGCCACACCTGGGACGTGTGGTGGTCCAGCACCGCGAGGTCCGAGGTGAGCAGGAAGGCCAGCTCGGGCACGTGCAGGTCGTCGACGTTGCCGTCGGGCAGCCGCTCGACCCGGCGTACGGCGTCGTAGCCCAGGTAGCCGACCAGACCGGAGGTGAAGGGCGGCAGGTCCTCGGCGCGCTCGGTGTGCAGCAACCGCAGGGTCGCGCGGAGCGCCTCGAGCGGGTCGCCGTCGGTGGGCAGCCCGTCCGGGGCGTGGCCGGTCCAGACCGTGCGCCCGTCGTGCTCGGTGAGCATGGCGGCCGAGCTGACCCCCACGAAGGAGTAGCGCGACCAGACGCCCTGCTCGGCCGACTCCAGCAGGTAGGTCCCGGGCCGGTCCCGCGCCAGCTTGGCGTACAGGCCCACCGCGGTCTCGGCATCGGCCAGCAGCCGGCGGTGCACCGCGACCACCCGACGGGTGCGGGCCAGCTCGGTGAACACGGCCAGGGTGGGGACCACGGCACCGTCGCTCACCGGCCGACCGTCCCCACGCGCACCGGCGAGCCGAGGACGGCGGGCAGCGGTCGGGCGTCGAAGCATGTCCGGTCCCCGGTGTGGCAGGCGCCGCCGACCTGGTCGACCCGGACCAGCAGGGTGTCGCCGTCGCAGTCCAGGCTGACGCCGCGGACCCACTGCACGTGGCCGGTGGTGTCGCCCTTCACCCAGTACTCGCTGCGGCTGCGGGACCAGAAGGTCGTGCGCCCGGTGGTCAGTGTGCGGTGCAGAGCCAGGTCGTCCATCCAGCCCACCATCAGGACCTCGCCGGTGCCCTCTTGCTGGACCACCGCGGTCACCAGGCCGGACGCGTCCCGCTTGAGCAGGCCGGCGATGGCGGGGTCGAGGGTGTCCCCGGTCGGTCGGGTCAGGTCAGTCACCCGCCCATTGTTCACGCCCGACGCGCCGTCCGCGACCGGGTTCCACCGGGCCGGCTCCCCGGAACAGGCTCCCCGGGACAGGCTCCCCGGGACAGCCCCGCGCCGCGGGCACCCGTGATGGGTAGGCGCCTCGGCCCACCGTGTCCTGGCCAGGACCCGTGACGGTCGCCGCCGGAGCTCGGCCGGACGGCGGCGGGCCCGCGAGCGGCTAGGGTGGTTCCTTGTGACGTTCGCCAGGTCCGAACGGTCCGAGCTCTGCGACCTCCTCCTCGCCGCCGGACCCGACGCCCCCACCCTCTGCGCCGGCTGGGACACCCGTGACCTGGCGGCGCACCTGTGGATCCGGGAGAACGACCCGGTCGGGGCGAGCGGGATCGTGGCCAAGCCGCTGTCCGGTCTGCTCGACCGCCGGATGACCGAGGTGCGCACCCGCTGGGACTACGTCGAGCTGGTGCAGCGGGTCCACAAGGGCCCGGCCCGGTTCTCGGTGTTCGCCATCCCCGGGGTCGACGAGGGCGCCAACACGACGGAGTTCTTCGTCCACCACGAGGACGTCCGGCGCGCCGGGCCGACGCCGCTGGCCGCCCGCGAGCTGGGACCCGAGGTCGAGGAGTGGATGTGGCGGCGGCTCAAGCTGCTGGCCCGGGCCTGGTTCCGCCGCGCCGACGTCGGGGTGGTGCTCGAGCGCGCCGGAGCCGACGCCCAGGGGGCCCCGGTGGACGGGAACGACACCATCCGGGCCGTCGGCGGCTCCCCCATCGTCACCGTGGTCGGCCGCGCGAGCGAGCTGATGCTCCTCGCCCACGGCCGAGGTGGCGCCGCTGACGTCCACCTGGTCGGTGAGCCCGAGGCGGTCGCTCGCCTGCGCGGAGCCGACTTCTCCCTCTGACCCGGCCCAGGCGGACCCGGAACGGTCACGGACGTGGCAGGCTGGTCTCAGATCCACCCACGCCCCCAGTCCCCCGCCGAACCCCGCCAACCCAGCCGCCCAGCGACGAACCCCGCGCTGCCTGACGTCGTCACCGACCCGAGGACAACCATGAGCACCCGCCCCCTCCGCATCGCCTCCGCCGTCCTGGGGGTCCTGGTCCTGCTTGTCGGACTGCTCTGGGTGGGCCAGGGACTCGACTACATCCCGGGCAGCTTCATGACCGGCAACAAGACCTGGTTCTGGATCGGCTTGGTCGCGGTCGTGGTCGGGCTGGGTCTGCTCATCTCGGGTCTGCGCCGCCCGGCCCGCTCGCGCTGAGCCGGAGACTGCACCCCTCGCCGGTGGCGTACGGCCCCTCTCCGCTGACCTGGGGACAGGGGCCCACCGGTGGGGACCACCACCGTCCGGCCGGTCGCAGGCGGTGACGCGGACGTGACACGTCCTCACTAGATTGCTGATGGTGAGTGCCGAGCTGACGCTGGGTGCCGAGGAAGAACTGCACCTGATCGACCTGGAGAGTTGGAAGCTGTAGGCCCGCGTGCCCCAGCTGCTGTCGAGGCTGCCGAAAACGAGCTACTCCGCCGAGATCCAGCGTACGACGGTCGAGACCAACACCGACGTCGTCGACAGCCTGGACGGCCTGCGCTCGGAGCTGCTGCGGCTGCGCCGCGGACTGGTCGAGGTCGCCGCCCAGGACAACGTCGGGATCGCCGCGGCCGGGACGGCGCCCTGTGCGGCGTACGCGGACTTCGAGCTCACCACCACGGGCCGCTACGGACGGATGCAGGAGCAGTACCGGCTGCTGGTCGACGCGCAGCTGATCTGCGGGCTGCAGATCCACGTCGGGGTCAACGACAAGGACATGGCGGTCCAGATCATGCAACGGATCGCCCGGGACCTGCCGGTCCTGACCGCGCTGTCGGCGAGCTCGCCGTTCTGGAACGAGGCCGACACCGGCTACTCGAGCATCCGCTCCATCATCTGGCAGCGCTGGCCGACCGCCGGGGCGACCGGGACCCTGGGCTCGGCCCAGGAGTACGAGGACCTGGTCCGCGACCTCATCAACACCGGGGTCATCGCCGACGCCAAGATGGCCTACTTCGACGTCCGGCCCTCCTCCCACGCGCCCACGCTGGAGCTGCGGGTCTGCGACGCCTGCCCGATCGTGGACGACGCCATCCTGATCGCGGGTCTGTTCCGGGCCTCCATCGGGGCCGCGGAGACCGATATCGAGAACGGGGTCGGCTTCGACCCGGTGCCGCCACCGGTGCACCGGGCCGCCATCTGGCGCGCCGCCGCCCGCGGCGGCCTGTCGGGGGACCTGCTGGACAAACACCCGGCACCACAAGCCGATGCCCGCCCCCCCTGGCGGTCCGCGCCCTGGTCGACCGGCTCCGCCCCCAGCTCGAGGAGCTGGGCGACTGGGACGAGGTGCACGACCTGGCCGAGACCCTGCTCGCCCGCGGCAACTCGGCGGACCGGCAGCGGGCTGCCTTCGCCGAGCGCGGCCAGCTGAACGACGTGATGGAGCTCATCGTCACCGAGACCCACGGACCGGCCGCCGGTCCCCCGCTCGCCACCCCTGCGCTGCGCCGCTACCGCACCCGGGCGGGCGACGAGGCCGTCGGCCCGAACCACCGACCGCGGCCGGTCTACCGCGAGATCGTCGACTTCTACCGCGAGCTGGACGCCGACCGGATCTTCGCCCGCAAGAAGGCCCGGGACGCCTGGGTCGCCGACACGGGCCTGACCTTCGGGGTGGAGGGCGCGCAGCGCCCCTTCGACGTGGACCTGATCCCGCGGATCATCTCGCCCCACGAGTGGGCCGCCCTGGAGAGCGGGCTGAGCCAGCAGGCCCGGGCCATCGAGTGCTTCCTCGACGACGTCTACGGCGATCAGCGGATCATCAACGACGGTGTCCTCAGCGCCGACCTGGTCACCGGCTCCCCGGGGTGGCGCAAGGAGGCCCAGGAGCTGCCGGCCGGGACCGTCCGGGCCCCGATCATGGGCTTCGACCTGGTGCGCAACGAGTTCGGCGGCTGGCAGGTGCTGGAGGACAACGTGCGCAACCCCAGCGGTGCGGCGTACGCCATGGCCATCCGGGACCTGATGGACCACGTGATGCCCGACCTGCCCCGGCCCGACGGTCTGCTCGACCCGCGCGCGGC
>JBBQAB010000635.1:0-5756 GCA_038198385.1 Propionibacteriales bacterium | reverse complement strand
CGGTGATCTTGATGACGAAGACCTCGTCGGCCTGGATCTCGTCGGGCTCCTCCGTGCTGGCCACCACGGCGGGCTCGCCAGTTGTGTCGTCGGTGTCGTCGTCGGCGTCGACGGTGGAGAACAGCTCGATCACGACCCGGTCGATGCTGGGGTCCCAGGCGATCGTCATGGTCCCGACCCGGAACTCCTCGCTGATCGGCGCGTCCAACGGCTCGGTGTCGCGGGACCGGTCGACCGAGGGGGGCACGGCGGCGTCGCCGACGCTACGCCGGATCACCTCGTCCAGGACCCGGTCGAGGTGCTCGGCCAGGACCGAGACCTGCTGCTTCTCGCAGGCGACGCTGGTGATCCGGTTGCCTTCGCGGGCCTGGAGGAAGAAGGTGCGCTCTCCGGGCTGGCCGACGGTTCCGGCCACGAACCGGTCGGGTGCGTCATAACGGTGCACGAGGATGGCCATGGGCAACAGCGTAGGACAGGTCTCAACCGGTGACCGGGGCTGCGCCCAGGCCACCGCCGACCGCGGCGTCGTCGTGGCCGGCGCTGCGCTTGGCCCGGGCCTTCTTCGGCGGCGGGGTGAGGGCCTGGCCCAGGTCGGCCTCGGTCGAGTTCAGGGTGACGATGTAGGGCCGGCTGTCGGTGTAGCGCACGATCGAGATCGAGGCGGGGTCGACCAGCAGCCGCTGGAAGCTGTCCAGGTGCATGCCGAGAGCGTCGGCCAGGATGGCCTTGATCACGTCGCCGTGCGAGACGGCGGCCCAGACGGCGTCCGGCCCGTGCTCAGCGGCCATCTTCGCGTCCCAGGCGCGGATCGCGGTGTTGGCCCGTGAGGACATCTCCGTCATCGACTCGCCCCCGGGAAACCTCACCGCGGAGGGCTGCTGCTGCACGGTGCCCCAGAGCTTCTCCTTGCTGAGCTCCTTGAGCGTCTTGCCCGTCCAGTCGCCGTAACCGCACTCGATCAGACCCTGCTCGATCACCAGCGGGGTGCCGTCGGTACGCGGCGACAGCAGCGCGTGGCTGGTCTGACGACAGCGCTGCAGCGGCGAGCTGACCACGGCCCGTAGCGGCACCCCGACCACCCGCTGCGCGGCGGCGGCCACCTGCTTCACGCCGGTGTCGTCGAGCCCGACGCCCGAGGAGCGCCCAGCCAGGATACCGGCGGTGTTGGCCGACGTACGGCCGTGACGGATCAGCAGCACGGTGGTCATGGGGTGAATCTAGCCGGGCCGACCAGGGGCGTACGCCAGGCTCCGGGCCGGCGGCCGGGTCCGCTCAGGCGGTGGGCACCGCGCGGTAGCGCCCACGGAAGGACTCCAGCACCCCGTCGACGGGCAGCGCGCCCAGCTCGACGTGCTCCACCGTGGCCCGCACCAGGAGCCCCCAGCCGGCGTGCGCCGACGGTGCGGGGACCAGGCGGGCCCCGACCCACCCGACGGCGTCGTCCAGGACCGGGCCCCAGGCCGTGTCGACCCAGGTCCCGAGGGTGAACGGACCGCCGGGGGCCGGGGCGACCTCGGCGAAGGCGTCGGCCAGCCCGCGGTGCGACCAGCCGAGCAGGCTCACCGCCACCGTGCCGGTGCTCCCCAGCTGGGTGGCGAGGGCGGAGTCCTCGTCGAGCAGTCCCAGCAGCTCGGCCGGGTCGCCGTCGGCCAGCAGGTAGGACGACACCGTCCAGCCGGAACGAAGCACGCGGTCACCGGTGGTCCAGACGCTGACCGGACACGGCGTACGCCCCCGCAGCCGCCGCAGCGGGCTGCGGTCCCCCTCGGGACGGGCGAAGGGGTGGTCGGGGTGGATGGTCACCGCCCTGTTCTACACCGCGCCCTGTTCTCCACCGCGCCCTGTTCTCCACCGCGACCTCCAGCCGACCGAGCGTGTGGCACGCATCACGTCCCACGCAGTTGGGAGCACAGTCCTGCCTCAGCCCGCAGACCCTACGGTGGTGACGGCAGACGACCCGTGGGGTCGTCGTCGCGACCGAGGAGTGACGGAATGGGTTGGCTGGAAGCACTGGTGCTGGGCGTCGTGCAGGGCCTGACCGAGTTTTTGCCCATCAGCTCAAGCGCCCACCAGTCGATCGTGGGCCAGTTCTTCGGCGGCCGCGACCCGGGGGCCGCCTTCACCGCGGTCACCCAGCTCGGCACGGAGACGGCCGTGCTGCTGTTCTTCCGCCGCGAGATCGTGCTCATCATCAAGAGCTGGGCACTCTCGATCATCGGGCGGCTGCCCCGGGACAATCCGGAGGCCCGGATGGGCTGGCTGGTCATCATCGGGTCGGTGCCCATCGTCGTCCTCGGCCTGCTCTTCCAGAACGCCATCGACCACGCCCTGCGCGACCTGTGGATCACCGCGGCCATGCTGGGCGGCTTCGGCCTGGTCATCGGGCTCGTCGACCGGGTGGCCCGCAACGCCCGCCCCCTGGAGTCCCTGACCTGGCGCGACGGCATCCTCTACGGCCTAGCCCAGTCGCTGGCCCTGGTCCCGGGGGTGTCCCGTTCCGGCGCCACCATCAGCGCGGGTCTGGCCCTGGGCTACAAGCGCGAGGCCGCGACCCGCTACTCCTTCCTGCTCGCCATCCCCGCCGTGCTCGGCTCGGGCCTGTTCAAGCTGGCTGACATCGCCAACGACCCGGTTCCGCCGGCCTGGGGCCCGATCATCCTGGCCACGGTTGTCGCCTTCGTCATCGGCTACGTGGTCATCGCCTGGCTCCTCCGCTACATCAGCACCCACACCTTCCGGCCCTTCGTGATCTACCGGATCGGTCTGGCGCTGGTCGTCGTCGTCCTGCTGCTCACCGGGGTCCTCACCCCACTGCCGCAGGGCTGACCGGGCCGGGGTCGCGCCACTCGAAGGGCCCGGCTCAGACCCCCGCCTGCTGCAGCGCCTGGGCGGCCACCGTCAAGGCGTGCAGCTTGTCCTCCAGGGTGTCGCCGTACGGCAGGACCGAGCAGGTGGTCACCCCGGCCGCGGCCAGCCGCCCCAGCCCGGCTGCGATCCGGTCCCGGTCCCCGAGCAGCGACGTCTCGTCGATGAACTCGTACGGCACCGCGGCCATCGCGTCGCGGTGCTGCCGCCCCAGGAACAGGTCCTGGACCTGCGCGGCGGCATCCCCGTAGCCCATCCGGACGGCCAGCTGGTTGTAGAAGTTCTTCTCCCGGCTGCCCATCCCCCCCAGGTAGAGGGCGGCGTAGGGGCGTACGGGGTCGGCGCAGGCCCGCGGGTCGTCCCCGACCACCAGCGGCACCGCCGGCACGACGTCGAAGCCGTCCAGGGTCAGCCCCACCTTGGCCCGACCGGCGGCCAGGTGCGCCAGCTGCTCGTCGGCGTACGCGGGGGCGTAGAAGACGGCCAGCCAGCCGTCGGCCACCTCCCCGGCCAGCTCAAGGTTCTTGGGGCCGACCGCGGCGATGTAGAGGGGGAGGTGGTCGCGTGGCGGAGTGATCATCAGCTTCAGGGCCTTGCCCGGCCCGTCCGGCAGCGGGAGCCGGTAGTGCGCGCCCTCGTAGGCCACCGTCCGGCGGCCCAGGGCCATCGCGACGATCTCGACGTACTCCCGGGTCCGGGCCAACGGGGCCGAGAAGCGCACCCCGTGCCAGCCCTCGGAGACCTGCGGGCCCGACACCCCGAGCCCCAGCCGGAAGCGGCCGCCGCTGAGGGCGTCCAGGCTGGCCGCGGTCATGGCGGTCATCGCCGGGGTCCGGCCCGGGATCTGCATCACCGCCGACCCCACGTCGATGGTCGAGGTCTGGGCCGCGAGCCAGGCGAGTAGGGTCGGGGAGTCCGAGCCGTACGCCTCGGCCGCCCATACCACCGCATAGTCCAGCGACTCAGCGTGCCGGGTCAGCCGGAGCAGGTCCTGGGGGTCGTCGGAGCTGACGAGGTAACCGACGTTGAGTCCCAGGCGCATGAGGTCACCGTAACCTCGGCCACCGGGGGGCGCCCGGGCCGTTAGGGTCTGCACCATGAAGACGCGGCAGGTCGGGGCCAGCGGGCTGACGGTGTCACGCCTGGGACTCGGCACCATGACCTGGGGGCGCGACACCCCCGCCGAGAACGCCCGGGCCCTGCTGGAGATGTGCTGCGAGGCGGGCGGCACCTTGGTCGACACCGCCGCCGCGTACGGAGCGGGTGACTCCGAGCGACTGGTCGGCAGCCTGGTCCGGGAGGTCTCCAGCCGCGAGGACATGGTCATCGCCACGAAGGCGGGGTTCGTCATCCGCCACGGGGCGCGGATCGTCGACACCTCCCGGCGCTCCCTGCTGCGGGACCTGGCCGGGTCCCTGCAGCGGCTCGGGACCGACTACGTCGACCTCTGGCAGGTGCACGCCTGGGGCGAGGCGCCGCTGGAGGAGACCCTCAGCGCGGTCGACCACGCGGTGTCCAGCGGCATGGTCCGCTACGCCGGGATCAGCAACTTCGTCGGTTGGCAGACCGCCCAGGCCGCCACCTGGCAGCAGGCCTTCCCGGGGCGTGCGCCGCTGGCCAGCGCCCAGGTCGAGTACTCGCTGCTGGCCAGACGAGCCGAGGTCGAGGTGCTGCCGGCGACCCAGGCTTTCGGGATGGGGTTCTTCCCCTGGTCCCCGCTGGGACGGGGGGTGCTGACGGGCCAGTACCGCTCCGGCGTGCCGCGCGGCTCACGGGCGGCCACCGACCACTTCGCGTGGTTCGTGGAGCCCTACCTGGAGAACCGCAGCCGCGGGGTGGTCGAGTCGGTGGCCCGGGCCGCCGACGGCCTCGACCTGAGCCCGCTGCAGGTCGCCCTGCTTTGGGTGCGGGACGCACCCGGGGTGACCGCGCCACTGCTCGGGGCTCGGACCGCCGGGCAGCTCGCTCCGGCGCTGGCCGTCGAGGACCAGGAGCTGCCGCGCGAGATCGCCTCGGCGCTGGATGACGTGTCGGGCGGGCCGCACGCGGGACGTACAGGCGGGCCGCACGCGGGACGTACAGGCTCCTGAGCCGGCGACCGTCGCTTTCGCGGCCGCCGGACGCGGTGTGCTCAGACGGTGGCCACGACCCGGATGATCTTCCGGCGGATCCACACGTCCCGGGTGCCGTCGCGGTAGCGGCGCAGCCGGGTGAGCTCCCAGCCGCCGTACTCGGCGTGGTCGGTCAGCAGCTGGCGGACGGCGTTACGCGGGACGTGGCGACCCAGGCGCACCCGGTTGACCTCGTACTCGACTCCTCGGCTGTTCATCGCGACCAAGCCTAGTCAGTGCCCAAGCGGTCGCTGATCAGGCCTGGTCCAGGAACCGGTCCAGGACACGCGCGCCGAACTCCAGCGACGAGGTCGGCACCCGCTCGTCGACCCCGTGGAACATGCCGACGAAGTCGAGCTCGGGCGGCAGCCGGAGCGGGGCGAAGCCGAAGCAGCGGACGCCCAGCTTGTCCCAGGCCTTCGCGTCGGTGCCGCCGCTCATCAGGAAGGGCACCGCCCGGGCGCCCGGGTCCTCGGCGAGCAGACAGGACTGCATGGCCTCGACCAGGGCGCCGGAGAACTCGGTCTCCACCGACGGCTGACGGCTGAGGACCTCGTAGCGCACTCGGTCCCCGATCAGGTCGCTGATGGTGGCGAAGAACTCCTCCTCGGCCCCCGGCACGAAGCGGCCGTCGATCCCGGCCATCGCCCGCCCGGGGATGACGTTGTGCTTGTAGCCGGCGTCCAGCATCGTCGGGTTCGACGTGTTGGACATGGTCGCGCCGACCATCCGGGAGATGCTGCCCAGCCGGGCCAATGTCTGCTCGACATCGTCGGGGGG
>JBBQAB010000634.1:0-4742 GCA_038198385.1 Propionibacteriales bacterium | reverse complement strand
CGGGCCGCAGCCCGAGCGTGACTCCCAGCGGGGGTACCGAAGCACCGACGGACCGGCACCGGCCCGAGGACCCGTCCACGTGAACCACTGGCGAATGACCCGCGCTCGCCACCCGGACAACCGCCTGGCCCGGGGTGTAGGTACCCATGGCCAGTGTGATGAAGGAGTCCACCGCGCTCAGGTCGTCGCCCAGCTCCTCCGCCACGGCGTTCAGAGCCTGACCGGGGCGGTCGGCCGGATGGGTCAGGAAGGCGACCCGGATAGCCGCGACGGCCCGGGTCATGATCGTCGCGGCGGGGAGCCCCTTGCCGGCCACGTCCCCGACCGCGAACCACAGGGTGCCGCCGATCTCGGCCAGCACGAGCAGGTCCCCACCGGTGATCCCCGCGGGCCGGCAGCGGGAGAACAGGTCCACCCCGGTCAGCGTCGGCGGGGTCTTGGGCATCATGGCCTGCGCCAGCGCCGAGGCGAGCTCATGCTCGCGCTCGATGGCGAGCCGGCGGAAGGACTCCCGGTGCAGCAGAGCCATCCGGGTCAGCTGCTCGACCGCGGAGGCGACCGTCTCGACCATCCGCAGGTCGCCGGTCGTATAGGGGGCACCGGCCTGGCGGCCAACCCCGATCGTGCCGCCCGGGGACAAGGACGACCCCGGAATCGCCAGGACGGCGTAACTGACCCGGCCCAGCGTGCCGACCCGTGGCACCCCGGAGCGGACCAGACCGTCCACCAGCACGACGACCTCGTCGACGTCGTCGTAGGCCACCTGGTCGCGCAGCAGCTCCTCGTCGGCCCGGTGCAGGGCAACGTAGTCGGAAGCGGTGAGCTCCAGTGCCTCGGCCAGCATCAGCTCGGTCAGGCGGACGAGGTCGAGAGACTCCCCGCTGACCTGCAGCAGGGCGGCCATCGCCCCGAGTCGGTCCTGGGCGGCCACGAGCGCCTCGACCAGCTGGTCACGTTCGGCCACCAGCTGGTCGCGTTCGCCCGTCAGCCGATGAAGGTCCCCGGATGGAGGGGACACCGCGATGTCCCTGTCCCGGTAGGTAACCGTACGGGTCACCGGCTGAAACCCCCAGCCGCTTTCATGCCGGCTCGTGGAGTGGGGCCTGCTCGCGCGTGAAGATTGCGTCGAGCGTCGTCAGCTCCAGGATGACCCGGACCGGGTCGGAGACGCCGGACAGGACGAGGTCTCCGCCCTCGGCCTGCAGCAGCTTGCGCGCCCGAAGCATCTCAGCCAGGGCGGTTGAGTCCACGAAGGCCACGTCGATCAGGTCCAGCCAGAGGGTGGCGGGTCCGACCGTGACGGTCGCATCCACCACGTCGCGGAAGGCCCCGGTCTCGTGCGCATCGAAACGACCGCTCAGGGCGACCCGACGGCCGCCGTACACCACGTGGGCGTCGGTCTTCATGAGACCACCGACGCCGGGGTCTGGGCGGGGGCGGCGGCGCTGGCCACCGGCGGCGAGCCCACGGCGCGGGCCCGGTGAACCGGGTCCCCCACGTAGCGGTGACGCAGGTCGTCGAGCCGGATCTCCTCGGCGTAGGCCGGGACCCCCATCGAGATGCGGGGGTGGACCGTCAGCGTTTTGCAAGCCCACCTCAGGCAGGCCAGGTAGGAAGCGTTCACACGGCGGAGCTCCTTTCGTGGCGGCGTGCCGATCGGGATGTGAGGTGGCTCCCGGTGACGAGGAGCAGGAGACAGAGCGACGACGATCAGCCGGACGGTGATCAGCTGGTTCAGGTCGCGCGGCCAGATCAGGAGGGCGACGGCCTCGACCGTGGTAACCGCGAGCTCGGCGGGTACCGTTCCGGCGGGTCCCGTGTCGGGGCCGGCCGTGTCTGGGGCTCCGGGCAGGTTCGGCGAGGTGGTCGTCACCGGTCGGCGCCCAGGACGCGGCGGACGTGGAGCAGATACCAGCGAGCGACCTCGACCGTCGGGATGGAGGCGGATGCGGATGCGGCGAACTGACGGCGGCCGAGCTCGATCCGCCTCCCTGGGTCCGGGGAGGACCTCTTCCAGCGCGTCGGCGAGCCGACGCGGATCATAGGGGGTGAGGTACACACCGGCGAAGCCTTCCTCTTCCATGCTGTCGATGAGGTCCCCGATGCGTGGAAGAACTGCCGCCCGTCCGTCGCTGATCGCATTGCCGAAGGACGCCAGAACTACCTGTGGTTGCATCGTACGGAAAAGCAGCGCCCGCCGCAGACATGAGCAAACCCTCGACGACCCCTCGGTCACATATTCGGTCAACGTCAGCTCCGGACGGTTCCGGTGCCGCTCCGCGACGTCGGCCAGGCAGCCGGGCGAGCTCAGGCTGTCGGCGTCGGCCAGCACGTGCACCTCCGACACCTCGTCCTGGGCAGCCAGTGCCCGGACGACGCGGTCGCCGTACTCGTTCAGGCTGCCGGGACCCGGCGGGAACGCCGACACGACCGCCAGCCGGAGCGGCTCGTCAACGGGGGCCTTCCTGCGGGTCGAGGGCAGGGCGGACCGTACGGTCATCAGCTTTTCTCCAACGGATGGGTGAACCAGTTCTCGTCCCATCGTGCGGCAGCAGGGGAAAGTCCATGCCCGAATTCGGTCAAGAAGAGTTCAAGAACACCTCGACAGATCTCCTGCGGGGGCCCGTTGTGTGCTGCGAGGATGCTTCTGACACCCGGGGGCCCGTCGACCTGAGGAACCCCATTGTTCCCCCCTTCAGTGATCCCGCCCCCGAAGAGACCCCGCGGTGTTGCCGCGCTCTTCGCGATGGGCGTGCTCGGTGCGGTGGCGTACCTGGTGGCGACCCTGGTCACCACCAGGGCCGAGCGACCGCCGGTCGTCGACACCTGGCTCTACCTCGGTCTGGAGGCGATCCCGGTCGCGCTGCTCGTGGGCCGGTCGGCGACGCGCCCCACGGAGCGGCGGGCCTGGCTCCTGCTGGCCGCGGGGGCGGCCTGCATCCCGATCGGGGACACCGCCTTCACCCTGCTGGTGGAACCAGTCTTCCCTCGCCCGGCGCCCTCCCCCGACACCCCCTGGTACGCCGCTTTCCTCCTCCTTTCCTTCACCGCTCTGGTGCTGCTGCTGCGGCCACGACTCCCGAAAGCCTCCGCCGCCGGCTGGCTTGACGGACTGATCGGCGGTCTCGGCATCGTGGCCGTCGGCGCGGCCGCCCTGTCCGATCAGGTCCTCCACTACAGTCCCACCCGCCTGGACGCGGTCATCGGCCTGGCCTACCCCTTGGGCATGCTCACCCTGGTGGCGGTGCTCATCGGAACGCTGACGGTGCTGGGACGGCGGCCGAGCCGGGTGTGGCTCAACCTGACGGCCGGGTTCGGGGTCCTGACCGCCGCGAGCGCGGGCCTGATGTTCGCGGTGGCCTCCGGCAGCTACACCCGTGGCCACGTCGCCGACGGGCTCGCTCCGCTAGGTCTGCTGCTGCTGGCGAACGCCGGCTGGGTAGCGGGTCGACCCCCACCCCGGGTGGCCACCCCCTCGGGGCTGAGCTTCGTCACGCCCGCCTTCTTCGCCCTCGCCGCCCTCGGCGTCCTGGTCGCCGACCAGGTGAGCCCGCGCCCGCTGGTGGCCGTGATCCTGGCCCTGACGACCCTGCTGCTGGCGGCCAGGCGGATGATGCTGGCCACCCGCGACGCCGTACGGCTCAGCCGGCACAAGTCCGAGCTGGCCGCCAACCTGGCCCTGGCCCGTGACGCGGCGGTGGCGGCGACAGCGGCCAAGTCCCAGTTCCTGGCCACCATGAGCCACGAGATCCGGACGCCGATGAACGCCGTGATCGGGATGACCCAGCTGCTGCTCGACACCGGCCTGACCACGTGTCAGCGCGAGTATCTGAAGACCATCCGCTCCAGCGGCAACCTGCTGCTCGAGGTGGTCAACGACGTTCTCGACTTCTCCAAGATCGAGTCGCACCAGCTCATCCTGGAGAATCGACCCTTCGAGCTGGAGGATGCGGTGGGGAGCGTGGCCGAGATGCTCATGGTCTCGGCCCACGCGAAGCACCTGGCCGTGGCCTTCGCGCTGGACGAGGCCTGCCCGACGTGGGTGCTGGGCGACGTCACCCGACTCCGTCAGGTCCTGGTCAACCTGCTGGGCAACGCGGTCAAGTTCACCGACCGCGGTTCGGTGGGTCTGACCGTGCGGCCCGTGGTCGGCGAGCCCGACCGCGTGCACTTCGAGGTCACCGACACCGGCGTCGGCATCCCGGCGGACCGGATGGACCGGTTGTTCAAGGCGTTCAGCCAGGTCGACTCCTCCACCACCCGGCTGCACGGGGGCAGCGGCCTGGGGCTGGTCATCAGCCGGTCGCTCGTGACGCAGATGGGCGGTGGGATCGCGGTTGACAGCGTGGTCGGTGAAGGAACCCGGTTCTCCTTCGAGGTCAGGCTGCCCACCCAGCCGCCGCCGGCGGCCGTGCTCACCGCCCTGACGGGACGCCGGGTGGCGCTGTGGGCCCCGCCGTCGGCCTCGGCCGACCGGCTGGGGGACCAGCTCCGGACCTGGGGGGCGGCGGAGGTCGTGCCGCTACCAGGCCGTGGTGGACCGGGCCCGGACCTGCCCGCCGACTGCGACGTGGTCGTGATGGACGACCGCGCCGGGACTCTCGACTCCGCCGCATCGCTGCCGGCGCCGTTCCGCTGGGGCGGCCGGGCCGTCCCGACCGTGGTCCTGAGCGACCCCCGGCGTCGGCCCCCGCAGCTGGAGGTCGGTCCGCTGGTGTCGCTGTTTCGCACCCTGACCGCCG
>JBBQAB010000633.1:0-3916 GCA_038198385.1 Propionibacteriales bacterium | reverse complement strand
CGCGACGCGATCTGCCGCTGTACCTCCAGCAACCCGTCGAGGTCGAACACGTCGTTCAGGCACTCGCGCATCGTCTCCAGGACGATCGGAAACTCCCCGTACTCGGCGGCGACCGACAGCAGCTGGGCCGAGCGCATCCGCTGCTGCCACAGGGGGGACCGCGCCTTGGGGTCGCGGCGCGGGAGCAGCAGGGCCCGGGCGGCGCACTCGCGGAAGCGGGAGGCGAACAGCGCCGAGGAACCGACCTCGTTGGTCACCACCGACTCGACGAGCTCGGGGTCGCAGAGGATGAGGTCGGCGCTCGGCGGCTCGGACTCGGTGTCGGGGATCCGCAGCACCATGCCGTCGTTGGTCGCGGTGGCCTGCACCTCCATCCCGTACCGCTGGCGGGCGTTGTGCTCGATGGCCAGGGCCCAGGGGGTCAGGACCCCGGTGCCCAGGGCCGAGTGCAGACAGACCCGCCAGTCACCGAGCTCGTCGCGGAACCGCTCGAAGACCAGGGTGGTGTCGGTGGGGAGGGAACCGGTCGCGGTGGACTGCTCGGTGAGGTACTGCATCAGGTTGCGGGCGGCGAACTCGTCGAGCCCGTTCTCCCGCAGCCGGGAGAAGGCCCCGCCGACCGGCATCGCCCCCACCTCACGGACGAAGGCCCCGAAGGCCCGGCCCAGCTCCAGCGGACGCCCGGGGGAGTCCCCCTTCCAGAAGGGCAGCCGCCCGGGCACCCCCGGGGCGGGGGACACCTGCACCTGGTCGTGGGTGATCTGCTCGACCCGCCAGCTGGTCGTCCCCAAGGTGAAAACGTCCCCGACCCGGGTCTCGTAGACCATCTCCTCGTCCAGCTCGCCCACCCGGCGGCCGGGCCCGTTCTTGCCGCCGGCATTGCCCTCCCCGACCAGGAAGACTCCGAACATGCCCCGGTCGGGGATGGTCCCGCCCGAGGTCACGGCCAGCCGCTGGGCCCCGGGGCGGGCGGTCAGCAGGCCGGTGTCGCGCTGCCAGACCAGGCGCGGGCGGAGCTCGGCGAAGTCCTCGGAGGGGTAGCGGCCGCTGAGCATGTCGAGGACGGCCTCGAACGCGCTGTAGGGCAGGTCGCGATAGCTCGAGGCCCGACGAACCAGGGCGTACAGCTCGTCGACCTTGGTCTCACGGCTCGCCACCATGGCCACGATCTGCTGCGCGAGCACATCGAGCGGGTTGCGGAGCTCGGCGACCTCCTCGATGGCCCCGCTGCGCATCCGCTCGACCACGACCGCCGACTCGATCAGGTCCCCCCGGTGGTTGGGGAAGAAGACCCCACGGGAGGTGGCGCCCACCTGGTGGCCGGCCCGCCCGACCCGCTGCAGCCCGCTGGCCACCGAGGGTGGGGACTCGACCTGCACGACGACGTCGACGGCGCCCATGTCGATCCCCAGCTCCAGCGAGGAGGTGGCCACCACGCACGGCAGCAGCCCGGACTTGAGGTCAGACTCGATCTGGGCCCGCTGCTCCTTGCTCACCGACCCATGGTGGGCGCGGGCGATCACCGGCGACCCGCTGCCGTCGTGACCGGCGGAGGCCCCCGACTGGGCCATCACCTGGGCCGGGGGCGGGAACTCCTCGACCGGCTCACCCAGGCGCTCGGCCTGCAGCTCGTTGAGGTGCGAGGTCAGCCGCTCGGCGAGGCGGCGGGAGTTGGCGAAGACGATGGTGGACCGATGCTCCCCGATCAGGTCCAGGATCTTGTTCTCGACGTGCGGCCAGATGGAGGGGGGGCGTGCGGGTGCCCGCTCGTCCTCCAGGGTCGACGGGGTCGAGGCGGAGGCACCCAGGTCACTCATGTCCTCGACGGGAACCACGATATCGAGGTCCCAGGTCTTCTCCGAGGGTGGCGCGACGATGCGCACGGGGTGCGGCCCGCCGAGGAAGCCTGCCACCCGCTCTGGCGGGCGGACGGTGGCGGAGAGCCCGATCCGCTGGAGCGGTCGGGTCTGGCGACCCGCCTCCTCGTCGGTCTCGGCGACCAGCGCCTCGAGTCGCTCGACCGACAGCGCCAGATGGGCCCCGCGCTTGGTGCCGGCCAGGGCGTGCACCTCGTCCACGATGACCGTACGGACCGACCGGAGCACGTCGCGGGCGGCCGAGGTCAGCATCAGGAAGAGGGACTCGGGGGTAGTGATCAAGATGTCGGGCGGCCGACTGACGATCGCGCGGCGGTCCGCCGGGCTGGTGTCTCCTGAGCGCACGCCGACCGTGACGTTCGGCGGGCGCTGGTCCAGCCGTACGGCGGTCTGGGTGATCCCGGCCAGCGGGGCCCGCAGGTTACGCTCCACGTCGACAGCGAGAGCCTTCAGGGGCGACACGTAGAGGACCCGACAGCGCTCCTTCGGCTCGGGCGGCTCGGACCGGGTCAGGTCATCCAGCGCCCAGAGGAACGCGGCCAGCGTCTTGCCCGACCCGGTGGGGGCGATGACCAGGGCGTTCTCCCCGGCTGAGATGGCCTGCCAGGCCCCCGCCTGAGCCGCGGTCGGCTGGGCAAAGACCTCGCGGAACCAGGTCGCGGTCGCCAGCGTGAAGACGTGGAGCGGGTCGGTCACCGGCTTGGTGGTGGGGCGGCGGCTGGGCACGTGTCTATCTTGCCTGGCCGTTCCGACAGTTTCCCTCCCCACCTCGACGCCTTATCCCCGACCCAGGTAGCGGCGGCGAGGAGGAAAACGGAGGACGAGCCGAGCCCGTTCGAAGCGGCACCCCGGCCGCCGAGGCGTAGACCAGCCCTGGGAGCGGTGTCGGTGGTGGCTGCCAGGAGGCCCTCCCACAGAGCTGGTCTCAGCCCAGAAGGCCGCCACGGGCCGCGCACGATCAGCAGATGTCTGCACGGGGATGACCCCACGGCGTGGGTTTCTCACCCGGACCCGAGGCGCCACGGGGATAGGCTCGGCGCTATGTTGTCGACTCTGCAGCCGACCGGACGCCACCTGGCGCCCGTCGCGGCGCCGGCTAG
Organism: Propionibacteriales bacterium; assembly: GCA_038198385.1. Classification (GTDB taxonomy): domain Bacteria; phylum Actinomycetota; class Actinomycetes; order Propionibacteriales; family Propionibacteriaceae; genus Microlunatus. The sequence continues at coordinate 939 of JBBQAB010000633.1, read as the reverse complement.
CGGCGGTGGGAGATGAAGGAGACCGAGCTCTGGTTCCGGCTGGAGGAGCAGTTCGGGTCGGGTTACTTCCGGGTCTGGGCATCGGAGTTCAGCCTGGCGACGCTGGCCAACCGGACGGTCGTCCAGGCCCTCGGTGACGGCGAGCCCTGCAAGCAGATCTGGCGTGCCGTCTGGCAGGTTCTCGAGCTGCCTGCGCGGGACCGCTGACGGGGCCCAGGGCCCGCGGACTGGGGCGATAGACGCGAGGTGGGTGCCCGGTGCCGGGCGCATCCGGTCGGGGTTGACCGCGGTACCGGCGTGTCGGAGGACGTTCGAACAGGTGTTCGGTAAGTTGTGCACCACCAGCCCCTGACCGGGGTTGTCCACAGACTGCCGCGTACGCCCCGCCCGTTGTCAGTGCCGCTCCCTACAGTCACGGCACAGGGATTCTCCACACCGACGAAGATCGCCCCCACGGGCACAAGAAGGGACCACCATGGCCACGACAGACCGCGAGAAGGCGCTCGAGTCCGCGCTCGCCCAGATCGACAAGCAGTACGGCAAGGGCTCGGTCATGCGCCTCGGCGACGAGGTACGGGCACCGATCGCCGTCATCCCCACCGGCTCCATCGCCTTGGACCTGGCGCTGGGAATCGGTGGGCTGCCCCGCGGCCGGGTCGTCGAGATCTATGGCCCCGAGTCCAGCGGTAAGACCACGGTCGCGCTGCACGCCATCGCCAACGCGCAGGCCGCGGGCGGCATCTGCGCCTTCATCGACGCCGAGCACGCCCTCGACCCCGACTACGCCGCCCGGCTCGGGGTGGACACCGACTCGCTGCTGGTGAGCCAGCCCGACAACGGTGAGCAGGCGCTCGAGATCGCCGACATGCTGGTCCGGTCCGGGGCTCTGGCCCTGCTGGTCATCGACTCAGTGGCCGCTCTGACCCCTCGGGCCGAGAT
>JBBQAB010000632.1:0-2803 GCA_038198385.1 Propionibacteriales bacterium | reverse complement strand
CTATGGAGGCGGCCGCGGCCCAGTCGGCCCGGCAGCGTCGGGCGTTCCGCGCCGCCACCCGGAAGGAGACCCCGTGATCGCCCAGCTCAGCGGCACCGTCCTGCAGGTCGGACCCACCTCGGTGGTGGTCGAGGTGGGGGGCCTGGGCCTGCTGGCTCTCTGCAGCCCCGCCACCACCGCCGACCTGCGGGTCGGCCACCGCGCCACCCTGGCCACGGCCCTCATCGTCCGCGAGGACTCGCTCACCCTCTACGGCTTCGCGTCCGTCGACGAGCGGGAGTTCTTCGAGCTGCTGCTGACCGCGACCGGGGTCGGGCCCAAGCTCGCCCAGGCGGCGCTCGCCGTGTTGCCGCCCGAGGCGCTGCGGCAGGCGATCGCCCAGGAGAACCTCGTGCAGCTGTGCAAGGTGCCCGGGATCGGCCGCAAGGGCGCCCAGCGGATTGTGATCGAGCTCAAGGACAAGATCAACGCGCTGGGTCTGGCGGAGGACACCGTACGCCCGCTCGCCGCTGTCCCGCTGTGGCGCGAGCAGGTCGGTCAGGGTCTGCAGGGCCTCGGCTGGTCGGCCAAGGACGCCGAGCTGGCCTGCACCGAGGTCGAGCACCTCACCGAGGAGGACCCCGACGTCGCCGTACCCGTCCTGATGCGGGCGGCCCTGCAGACTCTGGCCCGCCGATGAGGCCGGCCACGCGGGGAACGGCTGAGGACGGGAGCATTCGGTGGTGAGCGAGGACGTCGGCGGTCTGATCCGGTCCGACCCCGACTCCGAGGAGCGCGCCGCCGAGTCGGCCCTCAGGCCCGTCTCCCTGGACGAGTTCGAGGGCCAGCCGCGGGTCAGTGACCAGCTCGGTCTGGTGCTGGAGGCGGCCCGGCACCGGGGCGGGGTGCCCGACCACGTGCTGCTGTCGGGGCCTCCCGGCCTGGGCAAGACCACGCTGGCGATGATCATCGCCAGCGAGATGAACGCCCCGCTGCGCATCTCCAGCGGACCCGCCATCCAGCACGCCGGTGACCTGGCCGCGATCCTGTCCGGCCTGGTCGAGGGCGAGGTCTTCTTCCTCGACGAGATCCACCGGATGTCGCGGCCGGCCGAGGAGATGCTCTACCTCGCCATGGAGGACTTCCGCGTCGACGTGGTGGTCGGCAAGGGCCCGGGGGCGACCGCGATCCCGCTGGAGATCCCGCGGTTCGTCCTCGTCGGGGCCACGACCCGCGCGGGGCTGCTGCCGGGGCCGCTCCGGGACCGCTTCGGGTTCACCGCTCAGCTTGACTTCTACGACACGACGTCCCTGGAGCACATCGTGCACCGCTCGGCCCTCCTGCTCTCGGCCCGGCTCGAGGCCGACGCGGCCCTCGAGATCGCCAAACGCTCCCGGGGCACCCCCCGGATCGCCAACCGGCTGCTACGGCGCGTCCGCGACTTCGCTCAGGTCCGGGCGGACGGCCGGATCACCCGCGCGGTGGCGCATGCCGCCCTGGAGCTGTACGAGGTTGACGAGCTTGGTCTCGACCGACTTGACCGGGGGGTCCTGACGGCCATGTGCCGGCGGTTCGGGGGCGGACCGGTGGGTCTGTCTACCCTGGCCATCTCGGTGGGAGAGGAGCGGGAGACCGTCGAGGAGGTCGCTGAGCCGTTCCTGGTCCGGCAGGGCTTCCTGATGCGCACCCCGCGGGGCCGGGTGGCCACACCGGCCGCCTGGCGCCACCTCGGGCTCACCCCTCCGAAGGGGGCCACCGGCGAGTCCTGGGACCCGGATCTGTTCGCCTGACCCCGTCGCACGGACCCTGCGAGCGCGGCGTGATGCGTTTTTTCCGGGTTCCCTAGGTAGAGTACGGCGGTCGGTGCCTTGCGTTGGTGAGCGCGGTTCCGACCTGTCCGCTGATGATGTCGAACGGCGAAACGCTCACCGCGCCGCCGAGAGAAAGCTGGAGCCATGCCGCAACAGTTCAACACGCTGATCCTGATCGCCCTGATGGTGGTCGCGTTCTACTTCCTGATCATGCGTCCCCAGAAGAAGCGGCAGCAGGCCCTCGCGAAGACCATGCGAGAGCTCGAGCCCGGCACCCGCGTGCTGCTCGGCAGCGGCATCTTCGGCACCATCGTCTCGGTCGGCGCCAAGCAGGCCGTCGTGGAGACATCCCCCGGGGTACAGCTGACCGTTCTTAAGCAGGCCATCGTGCGCACCGTGACCGACACCGACGAGGACGCGGTCGGCGAGGACGAGACCTACGACGACGAGACGTACGACGGGGTCGAGACCACCGACACCCAGGTCCTGGACCCGGCTCCGGAGTTCCCGAGCCAGCCGCAGGACAGCACGGGATCTGAGTCCCGCCGCAACGACCTCTGAGTTCCCCCCGAACGTTTAGGACCCGTCTCACGTGGCATCGACAAGTGGCCGTCCCGGTCGCACCCTGATAGTTCTGGCCGCCCTCGTAGCGGCTCTGATCGGCCTGATGGCCCTCAGCAGCTCGTGGGTCCCCAAGTTGGGCCTGGACCTGCGCGGTGGTACGACCATCACCCTGACCGCGCAGAACACGACCGGCGCCGGCACGGTGGACCCCAACAGCCTCCAGCTCGCCAAGACGATTATCCAGAACCGGGTGGACAGTCTGGGCGTGGGCGAGTCCGAGGTGACCACCGCCGGGGACAAGCAGATCATCGTCAGCGTGCCCAACGTCCAGCGCGACGAGCTGGTCCGGTTGGTCGGGCAGACGGCCATCCTGCGGTTCCGGGCGGTCTACGCGGCCGAGCAGGTGGCCCCGCCGGCCACCGCCGGCCCGAGCGCCTCGGCCTCCGCCG
>JBBQAB010000631.1:0-5551 GCA_038198385.1 Propionibacteriales bacterium | reverse complement strand
CGCCTCGGTGGCCGAGGTCGAGCTGTTGGTCGTGCCCTACATGAAGGGTCCCGAGGTGCTCTCCCGGGCCGCGGAGATGACCAGCCTGCGGGTCGTGCAGACCCTGACCGCCGGGGTCGAGAACTTCGCACCGCACGTGCCCGGAGGCGTACGGCTGTGCAACGCGGCCGGGGTGCACGACGCGAGCACGGCCGAGCTGGCCCTGGCCCTGGCCCTGGCCAGCGGGCGTCGACTGGACGACTTCGCCCGGAACATGGAGCAGGGCCGCTGGGTGCCGGAGTTCGGCAGCGCCCTGGCCGACAAGCGGGTCCTGATCGTCGGCTACGGCCGCATCGGGGAGGCGATCGAGCGGCGGCTGGCCGGCTTCGAGGTCGCCTCGGTGTCCCGGGTGGCCCGCCGGGCCCGCGACGGGGAGCCGACCGTGCACGCCATCGAGGACCTGGACGGGCTGCTGCCCGGGGCCGACGTGGTCTTCCTGATCGCCCCGCACACCGCGGCCACCGACCGGCTCATCGACGCGGCCCGGCTGGCCCTGCTCCCCGACAACGCCCTCCTGGTCAACGTCGCCCGCGGTCGCCTGGTGGACACCGACGCGCTGCTCGCGGCGACCGTCGACGGTCGGATCGGCGTCGCCCTGGACGTCACCGACCCGGAGCCCCTGCCGCCCGCGCATCCCCTCTGGCACCGCCCCCGGGTGCTGATCGCGCCGCATATCGGCGGGGCGAGCTCGGCGTTCTGGCCGCGGGCCGACCGCCTGGTCGCGGCTCAGCTGCGACGTTTCGCCGACGGCACCGACCTGGAGAACGAGATCCGATGACCCCAGCTGCACCCACCTCATCCGACCCGACCGTGCAGACCGCGACCCCGGGCGCGCCCGATCCCGACTGTCTGTTCTGTCGGATCGTGGCCGGTGACGTCGGCTCCCGGCAGGTCTACGCCGACGACCACGCCGTCGCCTTCCTCGACGTGGCGCCCTGGCAGCCGGGCCACACCCTGGTGGTCAGCCGGCGGCACGTCCCCGACCTGGTCAGCGGCTCCCCGGTGCTCGCCGAGGTCGCCCCCGCGGTCGACGCCGTGGCCCGGCTGCTGGCGGACCGGCTCGCCCCGGACGGCTTCAACGTGCTCTCCTCTGCCGGGGCGGTGGCGGGCCAGACGGTCTTCCACACCCACCTCCACGTGGTGCCGCGCTACGCCGCGGCGCCGGGCCTCGCGGGTCTGGTCGACCACGCCCCGACCTCCGACGCCGAGCTGGACGCCGTGTGGGCCCGCCTCCGGAGCCGTGCGTGAGCGCCGCGACGGTGCCGGTGCGCGTCCTCCCGTCCGCGACCGCCGGCGCAGGACGCGTGGCTCTGGAGCTCGTCCCCGCCTTCGTCGTGGCGCTGCTACTGCTCCCCTTCGTCATCTCGGGCGGGAAGTTCTCCCCCTGGCACCCGTCCACGATCGACCTGCAGGTCTACGTCTACGCCGTGAAGGACATGCTGGTCGGCAAGGACATCTTCTTGACCACGACCCCCGGCTGGGGCCTCTACTTCATCTACCCGCCGATCTCGGCGGTGCTGATGGTCCCGCTCGCCTTCGGCCCGTACGTCTTCTGGCAGGTGGTCTGGACCGCCGCCCTGGTCCTGGCCCAGCAGTCGGTGCTGCGCCGCTGCGGGGTGCCGCGGGGCTGGAAGCTGGCTCTGGTCGGGGTCGCGGTCGTGCTGGCGGTGGAGCCGATCCGGACCACGCTGGGCTACGGCCAGGTCAACACCTTGCTGATGGCCCTGGTGGTGGCCGACCTGCTGCCCGACGCACCCGGGGAGCGGCGGCGTATCCCGCAGGGCACCCTGATCGGCCTCGCCGCGGCCATCAAGCTGACCCCGGCGCTGTTCGTGGTCTTCGCCTTCCTCATCGGCCGACGCCGGATCGCGGTCACCGGTATGGTCAGCTTCGCGGTCTTCACCGGGATCGGTGCGGTCGTGCTCTTCTCCGAGACGGTGGAGTTCTTCGGCGGGCTGTCCGGCGGCAACACCCGTACGGCCTCCCCACTCTACGTCGGCAACCAGTCCCTGCTCGGGCTCTTCTTCCGCCTCGGCGGCTCCTCGAAGACCATGACCCTGCTCGGACTGGGGGTGGCGGCGGTGGTGGCCCTGACGGGGACGTGGGCGGCGGCCGCCTGGTGGCGTCGCGGGCAGCACGTCTTCGCCGTCGCCCTGGTCGGTCTCTGCACCTGCCTGGCCTCGCCGCTGTCCTGGACCCACCACTACGTGTGGATCGTGCCGATGGCGGTCGCCGTTCTCCGCGGAGGCATGCCGCGCTGGGCCCGGGGCGTCGCGGCCTTCTGGGTCCTCTGGGTCTGTGCGTGCCTGCCGCTGGGCGTCCTGCCCTACGGCGGTGGACGTGAGCGCAGCTACAGCGCGCTGCAGGAGCTCGTGGCCAACCTCGGACCGGCGCTGGGCGCGGTGCTGATGCTGGGCCTGGGCCTGCAGCTGCTGGCCGCCCGGCGGCGGGCCGGACGGCGTAGCGACCTGGTCGCCGCGCCGCTCGGCTGACCTGGGCGGTCCCCGGCCCGACCCCGGCTCCCGGCGTACATTGACGCCCATGAGCCTCGACACCGACGCCACCGGACCAGCTGCGGCCGCCACACCGCTGGCCACCTCCGGGGTCGACATCAAGCCCCGCTCCCGGGTCGTCACCGACGGCCTGGAGGCCACCGCCTCCCGCGGCATGCTGCGTGCGGTCGGGATGGGGGACGAGGACTGGGTCAAGCCCCAGATCGGGGTGGCGTCGAGCTGGAACGAGATCACGCCCTGCAACCTGTCGCTGGACCGGCTGGCCAAGGCGGTCAAGGTCGGGGTGCACGCCGCCGGCGGCTACCCGTTGGAGTTCGGCACGATCTCGGTCTCCGACGGCATCTCGATGGGGCACGAGGGGATGCACTACTCCCTCGTCAGCCGGGAGATCATCGCCGACTCGGTGGAGACCGTGATGGCGGCCGAGCGGCTCGACGGCTCCGTCCTGCTGGCCGGGTGCGACAAGTCGCTGCCCGGCATGCTGATGGCCGCGGCCCGGCTCGACCTGGCGTCGGTGTTCCTCTACGCGGGCTCCACCATGCCGGGCCGGGTAGGGGATACCGACGTCACCATCATCGACGCTTTCGAGGCGGTCGGGGCCTGCCTCAAGGGCCTCATCACCCGCGAGCAGGTCACCGAGATCGAGCGCGCCATCTGCCCCGGCGAGGGGGCCTGCGGCGGGATGTACACGGCCAACACGATGGCCAGTGCCGCCGAGGCCCTCGGCATGTCGCTGCCCGGCTCGGCCGCGCCGCCCGCGGTGGACCGCCGCCGCGACGGGTACGCGCGCCGCAGCGGGATGGCCGTGGTGGAGATGCTGCGGCAGGGCATCACCGCCCGCCAGATCCTGACCAAGGAGGCGTTTGAGAACGCGATCGCCGTCGTGATGGCCTTCGGCGGCTCCACCAACGCCGTCCTGCACCTGCTGGCCATCGCCAGCGAGGCCGAGGTGGACCTCACCCTGGACGACTTCGTCCGGGTCGGGCGCCGCGTCCCGCACCTGGGGGACCTGAAGCCGTTCGGGCGCTACGTGATGAACGACGTCGACCGGGTGGGCGGGGTGCCCGTGGTGATGAAGGCCCTGCTGGACGCCGGCCTGCTGCACGGCGACTGCCTCACCGTCACCGGCAAGACGATGGCGCAGAACCTGGCCGACATCGCCCCGCCCGACGTCGACGGCACCATCGTGCGGGCCCTGACCAACCCGATCCACCCCACCGGCGGCATCACCATCCTGCACGGCACCCTGGCGCCGGAGGGGGCGGTGGTCAAGAGCGCCGGCTTCGACACCGAGGTCTGGCGGGGCACCGCCCGGGTCTTCGACGGCGAGCGGGCGGCCATGGACGCGCTGGAGGACGGGACCGTGGTCGCCGGTGACGTCGTGGTGATCCGCTACGAGGGCCCCAAGGGCGGCCCGGGGATGCGCGAGATGCTCGCCATCACCGGCGCGATCAAGGGCGCCGGGCTGGGCAAGGACGTGATGCTGGTCACCGACGGTCGCTTCTCCGGGGGGACGACCGGCCTGTGCGTCGGCCACATCGCGCCCGAGGCCACCGAGGGCGGGCCGATCGCCCTGGTCACCGACGGCGACCCGATCACCCTCGACGTGGCCCACGGGATCCTGGACCTGGAGGTGGAGGAGGCCGAGCTTGACCGTCGCCGGGCCGCCTGGAACGCCCCCGTCCGCCCCGTACGCCGTGGCGTGCTGGGCAAGTACGTCCAGCTGGTGAAGTCGGCCAACGTCGGCGCGGTCTGCAGCTGAGCCACCGAGCCCGGCCGGAGACGGAAGTGCGTCAGCTCGGGGTCGAGGAGCGTCGGGCCCGGCTGGCCGCCCGGCACCGGCTGCTGCCCGCCGCCCGGACCGACGACCCCGCCCAGATCGCCGACGACCTCGTGGCCCTGCACTCCAGCGACCCGGTCACGGTCTACCTGTCGGCCCTGGCCCGGATGCGGAACCCGTCCATGGGCGCCGTCGAGCAGGCCCTGTACGCCGACCGCTCCGTCCTGCGCCACCACGCCATGCGGGGCACCCTGTGGGTCGCGACCCCGCCCGTCGTGCGGCGGATGCACGCGGCGGCGACGGTCGCGCTCGTGGGACCGCAGCGTCGGCGGATCGGCCCGCTGCTCGCCACCGCCGGGGTGGCGGACCCGGAGGCGTGGTTCGACGCGGCGTACGCCGACATCCTGGCCTACCTCGTCCAGCACGGGCCGAGGACGGCCCGTGAGGTGGGGGAGTGGCTACCCCACCTCCGCCGACCGATCGACCTGGCGCCCCGCCGGCCCGGCACGGCGGTGGTGGCCGCCCACACCCGGGTCCTGCTGCTGATGGGGTTCGAGGGCCTCGTGCTGCGGACGCAGCCCACCGGCACCTGGGTGAGCGGGGCCTACCGCTTCGCCGGCGCGGCCGACTGGCTGGCCGGCGGTCTGACCGGGGTGGACCCCACCCCGGCGTCGGCCGAGCTGGCCGACCACTGGCTGCGACGCTTCGGGCCCGCGGCCACGGCGGACCTGCAGTGGTGGACGGGCTGGACCCTGACCAGGACCAAGGCCGCCCTGGCCGACTGCGGGGCGGTCCCCGTCGAGGTCGACGGGTCGCCCTGCTGGCTAGCGAAGGGCGACGATGAGAGTCCGGAGGCCGAGCCGTGGGTCGCGGTCCTGCCCAGCCTGGACCCGACCACGATGGGGTGGCGGGACCGCTCCTGGTATCTGCCCGCGGCGGCTGCGGCGGCCTTCGACCGCAACGGCAACGCCGGCCCGACCCTGTGGGTCGACGGCCGGGTGGTCGGCGCCTGGGCCCAGACCCGGGACGGCGAGCTGCGGCACCACTTCTTCGAGACGGTGCCGCCCACCCGCCGCCGGGAGGTGCTGGACCGGCTCGCCGAGCTCGGCGGCTGGCTCGGGGGCACCCGGATCAGCGTCCGCTTCCCGGGCCTGGTCCAAGCGGCGATCCTGCGATGAGCCCCGGGGAGCTCCGGCTACAGCCGATGACCCGGCGGCGG
>JBBQAB010000630.1:0-5912 GCA_038198385.1 Propionibacteriales bacterium | reverse complement strand
CGGGCTCGCGTGGCCCTGTTCGAGGAAGGCATCTCGACGTCCAGGATGTACCTCGACCCCACCCGGCCGAGCGTGGAGGACCTGATCGACTCGATCGTCGCGGGGGTCCGGAGCAGCTGCACGTACGCCGGGGCCGCGACCCTCGAGGAGTTCCACCAGCTCGCCGTGGTCGGGGTGCAGGGGAACTCCGGCTACGACGAGGGGCGCCCGCTGCACTCGAGCTGGTGAGCCCGCCCGGGCGCGGAACCGCTCAGCCGGCGATCCGGCGGGCGTAGCCGCTGACCCGGACCCCGGGCTCGCCGCGGATCACCGAGACGCGCAGCTCGCTGGGGCGACCCATCTCCACGCCCTGGGTGACGGTGAAGCGGGCGGTGGGTCCGATCCGTCCGAGCTGGCGCAGGTAGCCGCCCAGTGCGGCCGCCGCGGCACCCGTGGCCGCGTCCTCGACGACCCCGCTCCCGGCGAAGGGGTTGCGGGCGAAGAAGTGCCGTCGGCTCTTGGGCCAGACGAGCGAGACGGTGACGATGCCGTGCGTCCGCATCAGCACGGCCAGAGCCGGGACGTCGTAGTCGAGGTCGGCCAGTCGCTCCCGACTGCGCGTCACGAGGATCAGGTGCTCAGCCCCGGCGTTGGCCTCGGCGGGCGGATAGTGCGGGTCCAGGTCGTCTGGTCCCCACCGCAGAGCCACCAGAACGTCACGGACCAGAGCCGGGTCGGCATCACGGGACCGGGGGGAGACGCTGGTCAGCTCCGCCCGTACGCCGTGCCGGTCCCGCGCAGTCGCGACACTCACGTAGCCGGCTGCGGTGTGGAAGATGAGCTCGTCCGCAGCAGCCCGGTCGGCCAGGGCGACAGCGGCGGCCAGGGTGGCGTGCCCGCAGAACGGGACCTCCTGCTCCGGGGCGAAATAGCGGACGTCCCAGGCGTTGGTCTCCTCCGCGCGCTCGACCAGGAACGCCGTCTCGGAATAGCCGACGTCAGCGGCGGTGGCCTGCATCTCCTCCGCGGACAGGCCCCTCGCGTCGAGCACCACCCCGGCTGGGTTGCCACCCCGGCCCCGGCTGGTGAACGCGGCGTAACGCAGAATCTCGACGGTCATGTTCGCTCCTGCTGCCCGGGCCGTCAGCTCGCCGCAAACCGGCGGGCGGACCGGGTTCGGGCCTTCGCGGCCTCGTCCTCACGATTCTTGGGCGGGCCCACGGTCACCAGGTCCGCCAGCAGGTGCCCCGTGGCGTGCGCGATGTCGTGCACCGCCCGCTCGAAGGCTGCTTCGTTGGCCTTCGACGGCCTGCTCGTTCCCGCGATCTTCCGCACGTACTGCAGAGCAGCGTCGTACACCTCCGAGCCTGTGGCCGGCGGCTCCAAGTTGTTCAGCGGTCGGATGTTACGGCACATGGCCTGACTCTAGTTCTCGACGTCAGAGCCCACAACGAGCACGCGGCGAGCCGGTCCAGGCCCGGCTCGCCGCCTGTGCTGCTCAGAGATCGTGCTCAGTGGGCGTAGTCGCCCCGGTAGTACTGGTAGAGCAGCCCGGTCAGCGCGATGCCGCCCGCGCCGAAGCCCAGGATGGTCAGCCACCACCCGAACACCGGTCCCAGACAGACCAGCACGAAGGTCAGGGCCACGATGAGCGGCCAGATGCTCTGCGGGGGGAAGAAGCCAAGCTCTCCGGCCCCTTCCGCGATCTCGCCGAGCTTGCGGTCCTCGGGTCGCGGGTCCATCCGTCGCGAGACGAGGGCCAGGTAGCCCCCGACCATCAGCGCGAGAAAGAACGTCAGCATCAGGGCGAACGTCCCGGTCAGGTCGTTGCTCATGAAGTAGTAGATCGGCGTCACCGGGAGACAGAAGACGGCGATGGCCAGGAAGACCCAGGACTCGACCTTCACTGCTGGTCTCCCTTCGCCACCGGCGACTGACCCCGGTGAGCGGCATCGTGGGCGGCGGTCGGGTCGTCGGAGGACCCGTCGACACGGTCCTTGAGCTCGCCGACACGCCCGGTGTCCTCACCCGAGTCGACCAGGGTGTTGTCGAACTCACCCTCGGCGTCGGCGTACTCCGACAGCGCCACCTCGGGGTGGTGCAGGTCGAACGCCGGCGACTCCGAGCGGATCCGCGGGATGGAGGTGAAGTTGTGCCGCGGCGGCGGGCACGAGGTGGCCCACTCCAGCGACCGACCCCAGCCCCACGGGTCGTCGGTGTTCACCAGGGGCGACTTGCGGCTCTTCCACACGTTGTAGAAGAAGGGCAGCATCGAGGCGCCGAGCAGGAAGGCACCGGCGGAGGAGATCTGGTTCAGGATCGTGAAGCCCTCGTTGGGCAGGTAGTCCGCGTAGCGACGCGGCATGCCCTCGACCCCCAGCCAGTGCTGGACCAGGAAGGTCGTGTGGAAGCCGATGAACAGCAGCCAGAAGTGCACCTTGCCGAGGCGTTCGTCCAGCATCCGCCCGGTGAACTTGGGCCACCAGAAGTAGAAGCCGGCGAACATGGCGAACACCACCGTACCGAACACCACGTAGTGGAAGTGGGCGACCACGAAGTAGGAGTCCGAGAGGGCGAAGTCCAGCGGCGGGCTGGCCAGCACCACGCCGGTCAGGCCACCGAAGAGGAAGGTGGTCAAGAACCCGACCGCCCACAGCATCGGCGTCCGCATGGCGAGGTTGCCGCCCCACATCGTCCCGATCCAGTTGAAAAACTTGACCCCGGTGGGTACCGCAATCAGGAAGGACATAAAGGAGAAGAACGGCAGGCTCACCGCACCGGTGACGTACATGTGGTGGGCCCACACCGCCACCGACAGCGCCCCGATCGTCAGCGTGGCGCCGACCAGACCGATGTAACCAAAGATCGGCTTGCGGCTGAAGACGGGCAAAATCTCGGTGATGATCCCGAAGAACGGCAACGCGATGATGTAGACCTCGGGGTGCCCGAAGAACCAGAACAGGTGCTGCCAGAGAATCGGGCCGCCGTTGGCAGCGTCGAAGACGTGGGCCCCGAGGGACCGGTCCGCCTCCAGAACCAGCAACGCGGCGGCCAGGATCGGGAAGGCGATCAACACCAGGATCGAGGTCACCAGGATGTTCCAGGTAAAGATGGGCATCCGGAACATGGTCATGCCCGGAGCACGCATACACAGGATCGTGGTGACGAAGTTGACCGCACCCAAGATGGTGCCCAGACCCGCCATGTACAGCCCCATGATCCACAGGTCCCCACCGACACCCGGTGAGTTCACCGCGTCACTGAGCGGAGAGTACGCGAACCAGCCGAAGCTGGCCGCACCCGAGGGGGACAGGAATCCCGAGACCGTGATCAGGGCACCGAACAGGTAGAGCCAGTAGGACAGCATGTTCAGCCGTGGGAACGCGACGTCGGGCGACCCGATCTGCAGCGGCATGATCGCGTTCGCGAAACCGGCGAACAGCGGCGTCGCGAAGAGCAGCAGCATGATCGTGCCATGCATGGTGAAGAACTGGTTGTACGTCTCGTAGGAGAGGTACTGCAGGCCGGGGAAGGCCAGCTCGGCCCGGATGCCCAGGGCCAGCACACCGCCGAGCAGGAAGAACAGGACCGAGGTGATGAAGTAGAGGTTGCCGATCACCTTGTGGTCGGTGGTGACCATCCACTTCCACGAGATCGTCCCGACCTGCCGGCTCGGCGTCGCGATCTCGGCGGCAGTGATCGAGCGTTGCAGCGTCGTCATCGCGAACCTCCCTGGGGATAGGCGTTAGCAGCACCCTTGGCCTCACCGGTCTGCCCGGCGGCGACCAAGGTTTTAAGATAAGCGTCGTACTCGTCCTGGCTGACCACGTGGACGTTGAAGAGCATCGCGGAGTGGTAGGTGCCGCAGAGCTCGGCACACTTGCCCGCGAACACACCCTCCTTGTTGGGGGTGACGTCGAAGGTGTTGTGCCGACCAGGCACCACGTCCAGCTTTTCGTAGAACGCCGGCACCCAGAAGGAGTGGATGACGTCGGGCGAGGAGAGGTAGAAGCGGACCGACTTGCCCACCGGCAGGTACAGGTCCGGCGTCTTGTTGATCGTGCCGGCGTTCCAGACGTCCTGGCCGACGGCCGGGTTGTCGGCGGCCTTGTAGTTGAAGGTCCACGACCACCTCATCCCGACCACGTCCACCGTGACGTCGGGCTTGTCGACCTTCGACTGGACGGCGGTCTGCGCCAGGATCGTGTAGTAGAAGAGCACGCCGATGATGATGAAGGGCGCCAGCGTGTAGAAGATCTCCAGCGGCAGGTTGTAGCGGTTCTGCTTGGGCATCCGGTTGTGGTTGCTGCGGTAGCGCACGACCACCCAGCCGATCAGGCCCCACACCCCGACGCCGATCACGCCGGCGGTGATCCAGGTGCCGATCCAGAGGTCGTGGATGAAGGGAGCGCGGTCGCTGGCCGCCTCCGGCAGGCCCAGCCGCTTCAACTGGCCCACGGTCTCGCTCGAGCAGCCGGCCAGGGCCAGCAGCCCCAGAGCGGCCATGCCGCCCAGACCTCGGCGCACGTACCGGACCCGGCCCGAGGCCGGGGGTGTCGTCACCAGGTCGGTCACGAGCCGGTCAGTTCTGCCAACCACGTCACGCCTTTCGTTGGTTCGATCTGTAGGAGCCTCCGACCCCGTTATTGCGGGGGTCGGCCATTCCTTCGTGCTCACCCTAACGCAGGAAGACGATCCGACCACTGCAGGGACAGGGCGTAGGTTGCACGCTGTGGCACAGCCAGTTTTCGGGGTCTTTCTCGACTCATCTTCGGCGGAGCCACTGCTCCCAGATGCACGCGCGGCCTGGTTGGCCGCCCAGGATGCGGGATGGGGCGACCCGCTCCGCCTACACCGCCCTGGCCGCCTGGCGGCCCAGGCGATGGACCGCGCCCGACTGGTCGTGGCCCAGGCCGTGGGGGCCCGACCCGACGAGGTCGTGTTCACGGCCTCGGCCAGCCATGCGGCGTACGCGGCCGTGGCGGGTCTGGCGCGTGGCCGCCGCCGGGTCGGCGACACGGTGGTGACCACCGCAGTCGACCACTCCGCCACCCTCGCCGCCGCCGCGGAGGCGGGCACCCATCGGGCCGTCGGGGTGGACCGGCTCGGTCGGCTGGATCTCGACTCCTGGCGTACGGCGGTGTCGGCCCCGGGTGTCGCACTGGCCTGCCTGCAGGTGGGCAACCATGAGGTCGGCACCCTCCAGCCGTACGGGGAGGCCATCCTGGCCGCGCAGCAGGCGGAGGTGCCGGTGGTGCTCGACGCCACCAGCGCGCTGGGCCGGGTCGACTGCGCCCACCTGGGCGGCTGGTCGGTCCTGACCGCCGGGGCGGCAGCGTTCGGCGGGCCGCCGTCGGTCGGGCTCCTGATCCTGCGCAAGGGCGCCCGCTGGCGGGCCCCCTACCCCGTCGACGACCACCAGGACGGGCGCTGGCCGGGCGCGCCCGACGTCCCCTCGATCGTCGCGGCAGCCGCCGCCCTGGACTCCTGGCTCCGGATGGGGCGTGCGGTCGGACAGCGGCAGCAGGGCCTGGTGGACCGGCTGCGCACCGCACTGGTCGAGCGGGTGCCCGATCTCGACGTGGCGGGTGACCCGGTTGCCCGGCTCCCCCACCTGCTGACCTTCTCGGTGCTCTACCTGGACGGCGAGACCCTGACGCTGGAGCTCGACCGGGCCGGATTCGCGGTGGCCAGCGGGTCGGCCTGCAGCGCCCGGAGCGAGCACCCCTCGCACGTCCTCGCCGCGATGGGGTCTCTCACCCACGGGAATGTGCGGGTCGGCCTGACCCGAACGACCACGCCGTCCCAGGTGGACGCGTTCGCCAACGCGGTGACCGCGGTCGCCGCCGAGCTGCGGTCCGAGCTGGACCTGCCGTGAGCGGGCCGGACCTGGTGCTGGACTGTCGGGGGATGCGCTGTCCGCGTCCCATCAT
>JBBQAB010000629.1:0-3385 GCA_038198385.1 Propionibacteriales bacterium | reverse complement strand
TGGTCCTGGACGCGGCCCACAACCCGCACGGAGCCCGGGCCGCCGCCGCCGCGATCCAGGAGTCCTTCGACTTCAACCCCCTCATCGGGGTCGTCGCGGTGATGGGGGACAAGGACGCCCGGGGGGTTCTCACCGTCCTCGAGGAGATCCTCAACCAGGTCGTCATCACCCAGGTCGCCTCGACGTCGCGGGGCATGCCCGCCCAGGAGCTGGCTGAGCTCGCGGCCGAGATCTTCGGCGCCGAGCGGGTGCAGGTCGCGCCCCGGCTCGACGACGCGCTGGAGAAGGCCCTGTCCATGGCCGACACCGACTCGACCGGTTCGCCTGGGGTGCTGGTCACCGGGTCGGTGGTCGCGGTCGGCGAGGCCCGGACGCTGCTGGTCCGGCCCGAGGACGCAAGGACCCCCGACCCTGAGTCGGGCTCCGGGTCGGACGCGGACTGGGACGCCGACTACGCCGACGAGCCGTCGGAGAACGGACACTTCTCGGCCGAGGACGACTGGCGATGAGGCTCAGCGCGCGGAACCCGATGCGGATGGTGCTGCTGTCGGTCCTGATCTTCGAGGTCCTGGTCTTCGCCCTGGCCGTCCCGGTGATGATCTTCGTGTCCGGGGTCTCGACCCGCGACGCCGTGCTGTTCGCCGGCGGGGCCGCATTGTTCGCTCTGGTCTCGGCGGCCACGCTGCGCCGGTCCTGGGGTTACGTGCTGGGCTGGGTCACGCAGGCCGTGGCCCTCTCGCTCGGCCTGCTCACCTCCACCATGTTCATCGTGGGCGCCATGTTCGCCGGTCTGTGGCTGATCACCGTCGTCCTCGGTCGACGGCTGGACGAGCGCAACGCGTCGCTGCCCGACTGAGCCAGCCCCCACCCCAGCACCGGTCCGGCCCTCCACCCGGCTCAGCGTGCGGAAGGCACGGTCGGTGGGTTTTCGGTAGGGTCGCGCCATGAGTTCTGCGACGCCTGATCCCGCGCCCATCCAGCGTTCGTTCGTCCTGATCAAGCCCGACGCCGTACGGCGGGGTCTGGTCGGCGCCGTCCTCAGCCGCTTCGAGGCCAAGGGACTCACCATCGTGGCCCTGGAGCAGCGCCTGGTCACCGGCGAGATGGCGGACCAGCACTACGCCGAGCACGTCGAGCGGGCCTTCTACCCGCCGCTGCGGGCTTTCGTCACGTCCGGTCCCTCGGTGGCCCTGATCCTGGAGGGTGACGAGGCGATCGAGGTCGTCCGAGCCCTGAACGGGGCGACCGACGGTCGCAAGTCCGCCCCCGGCACTATCCGGGGTGACTTCTCGCTGTCCAACCGTGAGAACCTCGTGCACGGCTCGGACTCCCCGGAGTCGGCGGCCCGCGAGATCGCCCTCTGGTTCCCCCGGCTCGCGTCGTAGCCCCGCTCCGGGGTGCCGTCGGCTCGGGTCGGTTGCCTGGAGTCCGCCACCCCGGGTCGGTTGCCCCGCGTCCGGTGCCCCGCGTCCGGTGGCTGGGGTCCGGTGGCCCGGGGTTCAGTTGGCCGGGCGTGAGAGCGTGGTCCTATGACGAGTCCTGGTGCGATGTCGTCCAGCCGTGACGCCCCCGTGGTGGTGGTCGGAGCGGGTCTGGCCGGTCTGGCCTGTGCCCAGCGGCTGGCCCGGGCCGGGGTGGACGTGGTGCTCCTCGAGGCCTCTGACGGCGTGGGTGGGCGGGTGCGGACCGACCTGGTCGACGGCTTTCGCTGCGACCGTGGCTTCCAGCTCCTCAACCCGTCCTACCCGGCCCTGCGGCACGTCCTGGACCTGGCCGAGCTCGACCTGCGGTCCTTCCAGGCCGGGGTCGTGGTGGCCCACGGATCCCGCCGTCTGACCCTGGCCGACCCGCGGCGTGTCCCGAGCCGGCTGGCGGCGACCCTGAGTGCGCCGCTCGGCACCCTGGCCGACAAGATCCGCTTCGCCCGCTGGGCCGCGGCCTCGCTGCTCCCCGTACGCCATCTCGTGGGTCGGACCGACCGCACCCTGGCCGAGTCGCTCGACCGTGCCGGAGTGACCGGCCTGCTGCGGACCGGGGTGGTCGAGCCGTTCCTCGCCGGCGTTCTGGCCGAGGCCGAGGGATCGACGTCGGCGAATTTCGCCGCCCTGCTGCTCCGTTCGTTCCTGCTCGGCTCCCCGGGTGTGCCCTCGCTGGGGATGGGCCGCTTCCCCGAGCTCATCGCGGCCGACCTGGCTCCCGGGACCGTACGGCTGGGCGCCCGGGTGCACGGCGTCACGGCCACCGCCGTCCAGACCGGCGACGGCGAGGTGCCCGCCCGGGCCGTCGTGGTGGCCACAGACCCGGCCACGGCCCAGGACCTGACCGGGCAGCCCAGCCCCGCCATGAAGGCGCTGACCACGTTCTGGCACACCGCTCCGCAGGCCCCGACCCGGGTGCCCATGCTGCACCTGGACGCCGACCGGCGCGGACCGGTGGTCAACACGACGGTGATGACCACGGTGGCGCCGACGTACGCCCCGGCCGGCCGGCCCCTGGTCGCTACCACCGTGCTCGGGGCGGACGCGGCGGCCGAACGGGACGCCCGCAGCCAGGCCGGGGTGATCTACGGGGTCGACACCCGGGACTGGGAGCTCGTCACCCACCACGTGGTGGCCGCGGCGCTCCCGGCCCAGCCGCCGCCGCTGGACGTACGCCGCTCCACCGTCACGGACCGGGGCGTGGTCGTGGCCGGCGACCACCGTGACACCGCCTCGATCCAGGGCGCCCTGGTGTCGGGCCGTCGGGCCGCCGCCGCGGTGCTGGACCGGGTCGGCGCCCGCTAGCGCCGGTATGCGGCAGCGTGATCCGGGGACCCTGATCCTCGGTTAAAATCGACGACCGACCCGTTCCGACGACAGGCCTTCGTGACCCTCCTTCTCGCCGTTCACCTCGGCGTCGCCCTGCTCGCGCCGCTACTGCTGCGCAGGCTGCGCGGACGGGCCTTCTACCTGCTGGCCCTGGCGCCGGCGGCGACCCTGGTCTGGGCCCTGGCCCACAGCGGGGCCGTGCTGGCGGGACAGGTGGTGACCCAGTCGTACGCCTGGATCCCGGCCCTCGACGTCAACCTCTCCTTCCGGGTGGGGTTGCTGCAGTGGGTGCTCACCCTGATCGTGAGCGGCATCGGTGCCCTGATCCTGGTTTACTGCCGCTTCTACTTCGGCGACGACGATCCGCCGCTGCGGACCGGGGCGGTGCTGGTCGCCTTCGCCGGGGCGATGACCGGCCTGGTCACCTCGGACGACCTGATCGGCCTCTACGTGTTCTGGGAGCTGACCACCGTCTTCTCCTACCTGTTGGTCGGTCACAACCCCGCCTTCGCCGCGAACCGCCGGGCCGCGCTCACCGCTCTGATCGTGACCACCTTTGGCGGTCTGGCCATGCTGGT
>JBBQAB010000628.1:0-2400 GCA_038198385.1 Propionibacteriales bacterium | reverse complement strand
GCGCCAGTTCATGGCGCGAACCTGATGCGTCATTCGCTGGCGACCAGCCTGCTGGCCCACGGGGCCGGGCTGGCCGATATCGCCCAGGTGATGGGTCACCGGTCACTGGCCAGCACGCGGATCTATGCTGCGGTCGATACCGCTGCCCTGCGGCAGGTTCCTCTGCCCTGGCCGCAGCCATCCCCGAGGTACGCATCCTCGACACCGCCCAGGTCATCGACCGGGTCATTGGGGTCGGCGTCACGGGTGTCGTCGTGACCGGGGCGATGCTGGATCTGGTGGGCGACTACCTGCAGCTGCGGCACGGGCTGGGGTATCGCTCGGCGAGCCAGGAGCGGGCATTGCGCTCGTTCGCTCGGGCCCTCGACGAGGACGGCGCGGCGCCGCCGGTCTCGTTGGTGGCCACCCGCGCCTGGGCGGCCGCGTCGTCCTCGAGCGACCCATGCAACCCCGCCCGCCGGCTGAACACGGTACGCGGGTTCTTGCGCTACCTGTCGGCTCGCGATGATGGAGCCACGCATATACCCGCGCCCGGACTGCTCGGCCCGGCCGGGGCCCGCAGGGCGCCGCACGCATACTCTGCCAAAGAGATCGAGGACCTGCTGGTCACTGCCGCGGGGCTCTCGCCGGCCGGTGGGCTGCGTCCTCTGTGTTACGTCACGTTGTTCGGGCTCCTGGCCTGTACCGGGATGCGGATCGCTGAGGCCCTCGCGTTGACCTGCGCCGACGTCAACCTGGTCGCGGCGATGATCACCGTGCGGGCCGGCAAACGCGGCCGAGCCCGGCTAGTGCCGCTCCACCCGAGCGCGATCACCCCACTGCGCGAGTACGACGCGACGCGAGTCGCCCAATGCGGCCCGCCCGCCTCGGACGCAGCGTTCTTCCGCACCGACCACAGCGAACGGATCCCTTACAACACCGCGCACGCGACGTTCTGCGTGCTGCGCGACCGGCTCGGCTGGAGCAGGCAAGGGCGGACCCGGCTACCCCGGATCCACGACCTGCGCCACCACATGGTCATCGCCCGGATCCAGGCCTGGTACCTCGACGGCACCAATGTCGATGCGATGATGCCGGTACTGGCCACCTACCTGGGTCACGCCGAGGTCCGCGACACGTACTGGTACCTGAGCGCGGTGCCGGAGCTGACCGGCATCCTCGCGAACCGTTTCGAAGCGTTCGCGGTCGCCGGACGCGACCCGGCCAAGAGCGCGTCATGACACCGAACCGGGCTGGCGGGTTCGGGCAGCTGCTGCAGGACTTCTTCTTACGCCGGCTGGTACAGCAACGCGGCGCCAGCGCCCGCACCATCGAAAGCTACCGCGACGCGTTCCGGCTGCTGCTCGGCTACGCCCAGGACCGGCTCGGCAGGCCACCGAGCAAGATCACCATCGAGGACCTGGACGCGCCGCTGGTGCTGGACTTCCTGGACTACCTGGAAACTGGGCGCGGAAACAGCATCCGCACCCGCAACGCCCGCCTGGCCGCGATCCACTCGTTCATGCGCTACGCCGCGCAGTGCGATCCGACAGTGCTGCCGGTGGTCACCCGGGTGCTGGCCATCCCGGCCAAACGCTACAACCAGCCGATCCTCGGCTACCTGACCCGCGAGCAGGTCGCCGCCATCCTGACCGCCCCCGACCGCGGAACCCGCAGCGGGCACCGCGACGGCGTCATGCTCGCCGTCGCCTACAACACCGGCGCCCGCGTATCAGAACTGACCAGCCTTCAGGTGCGCGACGTACTGCTCGAACGCAACACCGCCGTCCTGTTGCACGGCAAGGGACGCAAGGAACGCGCCATCCCGCTGTGGCCAGCCACCGCCGCCGACCTGCGCGACTGGCTCAGCACCGACCCTGACCGGGGCACCCGGGACGCCGGTCTTCCCGAACCGAGCCGGCAATCCGATCACTCGCTCCGGGGTCCGTGACCGGCTCGCACGCGCGGTGGCCACCGCGACGATCACGTGCCCCTCCCTGGCCCACCAACACGTGAGCCCACACACCCTGCGACACACCACCGCGATGCACCTGCTGCAGGCCGGCACCGACATCGCCGTCATCGCGCTCTGGCTCGGACACTCCAGCCCCGCCGTCACCCACCACTACCTCGAAGCCGACCTGGCCGCCAAGGAAGCCGTGCTGAACCGGCTCGAGCAGCCCGACACCCCCACCGGGCGCTTCCGACCAGGCGACCAACTGCTCGCCTTCCTCAACGGCCTGTGATTATGTGCAGCCCCAACACCCAATCGGCCGCGATACCAGGGCCCCTCCGCCGTCGCTGCACCTAACGACGGGCTGCACCTAATAGGTGATGTCTCCGACGAGCTTGGCGCCGGGCTCGGTCGCGGTGAAGTCCCGCCGCAGCAGGTCTGGCAGCTCGCCCGCGTCCGAGGCGATC
>JBBQAB010000627.1:0-6932 GCA_038198385.1 Propionibacteriales bacterium | reverse complement strand
TCCGCCGGCGTCATCCCGAAGCTGCCGGCGACCACCGACACCAGCGCGGCTCTGAACGGGTTCATGGCCGGCAACAGTGCCATGGTCGTGGATGGTCCCTGGCAGTACGGCAACATCGTCAAGAACGCCAAGTTCAAGGCGGGCGTCGCCGTCATCCCGGTCGGGGCCGCCGGAGGCAAGTCTCACATCGCCGGGTCCGGGTACGGGGTCTCGAAGACCTGCAAGAACCCCGATGCCGCGCTGCGGGCCATCGCCACCATCACGGGACCGGAGGCCGAGCAGTACCTCGGTGAGGTGGGGCGGGCCTACCCGGCCCGGACGGCACAGTCGGACTCCTGGTACGTCGGCGACCTGGCCGAGGCCAAGCCCGCCCTGACGGCGGCAAACGCCAACTCGGAGCCGTTCCACTCCGCGGCGAACCTGACGCAGGTGCAGACGGTGTTCCAGCAGTACGGCATCCCGGCCCTCAACGGGCAGCAGAGCGCGGCCGACTTCCTGAAGCTGGTCCAGCAGCAGACCGCGGGCGGGTAGGCGTCCCGACGGGTGCCCGGTCCAGGTCGACCGGGCACCCGTTCCCCGTCCGTCGCCGAGCAAGAAAGAGGGATGATGACGCTCGTAGCGCCTCCAGCCACCGCCGGTCGCTCACCCGACACCCGCGCCCGCCCCGGCCGGCGCTCCAATCTCACCGCTCTCGGATTCCTCGCCCCCAGCGGCACCGGTTTCCTCATCTTCACCCTGATCCCCATCGTGGGGTCGATCGCCCTGGCCTTCTTCTCCTGGCCCATCCTCGGGGACCACAAGTTCGTGGGTGGCCGGAACTTCGTGACCCTGCTGACCACCGATCCGGTGTTCTTCCGGGCGCTGCGCAACACCGTCCTGTTCGTGGTGCTGTACGTGCCCGTGAACTTCGTGATCTCGCTCGGCATCGCGGTGTGGATCTCGCCACGGATCCGCCTCCGTGGCCTGTACCGGGTGTTGTTCTTCCTGCCCGCGGTCACCCCGATCGTGGCCAACGCCCTGGTCTGGCGGCTGATGTTACAGCCCGGCGGGCTGGTTGACAGCCTGCTGACCTCGAGCCTCGGCATGGCCCCCACCAACCCGCTCGGCGGCGAGATCACGGCCATGATCGCGGTCGTCGCCATGTCGGTGTGGCAGGGCTTCGGCTACAACATGCTGGTCTTCTCGGCCGGCTTGGACGCCATCAACCCGAACCTCTACGAGGCAGCCGACATTGACGGGGTCAGCCGGTGGCGCCAGTTCTGGACGATTACCATCCCGATGCTGTCACCGTCCATGTTCTTCGCTGGGGTCCTGACCCTGATCACGTCGTTCCAGGTGTTCAGCCAGCCCTACATCCTGACGGGGGGCGGCCCGGGCGTGGCCACCCAGACGATGGTTATGTACATGTACCAGAAAGGCTTCCAGTTCTACCAGCTCGGGACGGCGTCGGCCATCTCCACCGTCCTCTTGATCATCATCGTCCTGGTGACGGGACTCCAGTTCCTCGGACAGCGGAGGTTCGTGCACTATGACGGCTGAGCTGAGGGGCTCCGACCGCCCCACCCGCGTCGATGCCGTCGTCTCGGCCGAGCCCGCACGGGCGCCCAGGCACCGTCGGCGCGTCGACCGGACCCGCCCGGCGCCGCTGTCGCAGATCCTCCTGACCGTGGTGCTGATCATCTTCCTGCTCCCGTTCATCTGGATGATCGCCACCGCCCTGAAGCCGGCGAGCGAGGTGTTCGCCTCGCCGCCTCAGCTGATCGGCAGCGAGATTCGCCTCGCGAACTTCGCTGAGGCCTGGAACTACGTGCCCTTCGGCCGCTACATGGTCAACGGGATGGTGGTGGCTGTCCTGGGCACGCTCCTGGTCTGTGTCACCTCGATCCTGGCCGCGTACGCCTTCGCCCGCCTGGAATTCCGCGGCCGCGAGCTGATCTTTCTGCTCTACCTGGTCACGCTCATGGTTCCGCAGGAGGTGATGATCGTGCCGATGTTCATCCTGATGCAGCAGTTCGGGTGGACCAACAGCTACCAGGCGCTGGTCCTGCCGTGGGCCTTCTCCGCGTTCGGCACCTTCCTGCTCCGACAGTTCTTCCTCAATATCCCGAAGGAGCTCGAGGAAGCAGCGCTGGTGGACGGCGCGAGCCGGATGCGCATCCTGCTCGCCGTCGTGCTCCCGATCGCCCGTCCGGCCGTCGCCGTCCTCGCGGTCTTCACCTTCATCAACTACTGGAACAGCTTTCTCTGGCCGTTGATCATCACGAACTCCACCGACCGCTTCACGGTCCCGGTCGGTCTCAACGGGTTTCTCGGTCAGCAGGGCAGCCAGTGGCACCTGCTGATGGCCGCCTCCACCATTTCCATGCTGCCCACCGTGATCATGGTGCTGCTTCTCCAGCGTCACCTGGTCCGCGGCATCGCCCTATCCGGCCTCGGAGGTCGCTGAATTTCATGAGCTCGCTCTTTTTTCCTCGCCGCACCATCCACCTCGACTTCCACACCGGTCCCGATGTCCCGGACGTGGGCGCCTCGTTCGACCCGGAGCGCTTCGCGGCGACGTTTGCCGCCGCCCACGTGGACAGCGTCACGGTCTTCGCCAAGTGCCACCACGGCCGGCTGTACTACGGGACCGACCGACTGGAGCGTCACCCTGGGCTGGCGGCCGACCTCGACCTGCTGAAGGAGCAGGTGGACGCGCTGCACGCGGTCGGCATCCGGGCGCCCGTCTACCTGAGCGTCCAGGTCGACGAGCACGCGGCCCTCACCCACCCGGAGTGGGTGGCCCAGCACCCCGACCTGAGGCTGGTGCGCTGGGGCGAGGTGGCCCGCACGGACGGGTCCGCCTTCGTGCCGGGCTGGCACGTCCTGGACATGTCCAGCCCCTACCAGGACTACCTGGCCGAGCAGACGCTGGACGTGCTGGAGCACCTCGGTGTGGTCGACGGCCTCTTCCTGGACATGTGCTGGGACCAGCCGAGCAGCACCCAGTACGCCATCGCCGGAGCCCTCGCCGATGGTCTTGACCCGGCGACGGAGGAGGGGCGCTCGGCCTACGCCCGGACTTCGGCGCTGCGCTACATGCGCCGCTTCCAGGACCTGGCCGCCCCCTACCTCAGTCCGGAGGTGGCCTCGGGCGTCTGGTTCAACAGCCGACCCAAGACGAACCTCCATGTCGAGGCCGCCCTGCTCAAGCACGTCGAGGTGGAGTCGCTCCCCACCGGGGGTTGGGGTTACGCCTACCTGCCCTACGTCGCTCGGTTCGTCCGGCCGTTGGGCCTGCCGGCGCTCAGCCACACCGGTCGCTTCCACCGCAGCTGGGGCGACAACGCCTCTCTGAAGCCACTGGCCGCGCTCCGCTACGAGTGCTCCCAGATCCTCAGCCTCGGACTGACCAACGGGGTTGGTGACCTGCTGCACCCGCGGGGGGTGCCCAACGTCGCGGTCTACGACCGGATAGGGGAGGTCTACGCCCACATCGAGGCGTGCGAGCCGTTCCAGGATGGGACGGAGCCGGTGGCCGAGATCGCCCTGGTGGTCGACCCGGAGCTGGGCGACGCGCCAGGTGCGGCGGGCATCGGAGCGGTCCGGATGCTGCAGCAGCTGCGTCAGCAGTTCGCCGTCGTGCCGCCCACCACTGACCTCGCTCCGTACGCGGTGGTGCTGGTCCCCGAGACCACCACGGTCGACGACGGGCTGCGTGCGAAACTCTCCGCCCACGTCGCCCGAGGCGGCTCCGTGGTGCTCGTCGGCAACGCCCTGTGCGGTGCCGACGGCGCCGCCAGCCTGCCGGAGGCCGGGGTCACGCTGGAGGGTCCCTCGTCCTTGGCGAACACCTTCCTGCGGACGCTCTCCTCCGAACTGCCCGACCTCGGGCAGGACACCGTGGTCTACGACCGCGGCCTGAGGATGACGCCGAACGAGGGGACCGAGGTCCTGGTCGGCACCGTGGAGCCTTACTTCGACCGGACCTGGCAGCACTTCTCCGGGCACTCCTACACCCCGCCGAACGAGCTCTCGCCGTGGGCGGCGGTCACGCGGCGGGGCCAGGTGGTCGCGGTCGCGGAGCCTCTCCTGCAGAGCTACGGACGGCTCGGCAACGAGGTGCACCGGCTGGTGGTCCAGTACGTGCTGGACCTGCTGCTACCCCGGCCGGTGCTCCGGGTGTCCGGTCCGCTGCACCTGGAGACCACCGTGCGACGGGGTCCCGACCGGACCGTGGTCCACCTGCTGAGCTACCTGCCGACCCGGGTCGGCAGCGGTCTGGGCGGCGATATCGACCTGGTTGACGATCCGTTCCCGCTCGTCGACGTCGAGGTCGAGATCGCCTGCAAGAGCGAACCCACCAGCGCGACGCTGGAGCCAGGCGGGACGGTGCTGCCGCTCCGATGGGCCGACGGCGTCGCCTCCACCACCGTCACCGTGCTCGACGGGCACGCCATGATCGTCCTCAGGAGCTGACTGGATGTCCATGAACACCCCCCTCACCTCGACCGCTGACCAGCCGGACACGCCCGAGCTCTGGGCTCAGCTCGATCGGCCGCTGCCCACCTGGTTCGCCGACGCCAAGTTCGGCATCTTCATCCACTGGGGGCCGTACTCCGTCCCGGCCTGGGCCGAGCCCAGCGGCGCGCTGGGCGCGGTCCCGGAGGAGGTGTGGTTCACCCACAACGCGTACGCCGAGTGGTACTACAACACGATCCGGATCCCCGGCAGCCCGGCATCGGAGCACCACGCCGAGGTCTACGGCGGGGCCCCGTACGACGAGTTCCTCGACGCGTGGACAGCCCGTGACTTCGACCCGGCTGACTGGGCCCGGTTGTTTGCCGCGGCCGGCGCGGAGTACGTGATCCCCACCACCAAGCACCACGACGGCGTCGCCCTCTGGGACGCGCCGGGTACCGGGGCCCGTAACACGGTGCACCGGGGGCCGAAGCGGGACCTGGTCGCTGAGATCGCCGACGCCGTGCGGGCCGAGGGCCTCCGTTTCGGGGTCTACTATTCCGGCGGCCTCGACTGGTCCGTGACCGGCTTCCCGCCGCACACCTCCAGCGCCGAGGTGCGCGACCTGCGCCCGCGGGATGCCGCGTACAATCTCTACGCCTTCGAGCACGTGCAGGACCTGGTGCGGCGCTACTCACCCAGCGTGCTCTGGAACGACATCGAGTGGCCCGACAGCGGGAAGCGCGGCGGCCCGGGGTCGCTGCACGCCCTGTTCGAGCAGTACTACGCGGCCGTCCCCGACGGCGTCGTCAACGACCGGTGGGGCGAGACCCACCAGGACTTCGGCACCAGCGAGTACGAGTACCACCTGGACGCGGAGAACTCGGGACCATGGGAGAACTGCCGCGGGATCGGCTTCTCGTTCGGCTTCAACCAGGCCGAGGATGAGAGCCAGTCGCTGGACGGCATGGGGCTGGCCAAGCACCTGACTGACGTCGTCTCCCGCGGCGGCCGGCTGCTGCTGAACGTGGGCCCGACGGCCGACGGGGTCATCCCACCCGTCCAGCGACGAAGTCTCGAGGAGCTGGGCCGCTGGATGGAGGCGGCCGGGCCCCTGCTGCGGGCGTCGACGCCGGTCGACGCCGGAACCGCCAAGCCCTCCGACGACCCGTGGGTCCGTTGGTTGAGCACGCCGGGACAGCTGGCGGCCCTGGTCGAGGGGTCGGGGACGGTGCCTCTCGAGGTGGCGTGCGACCTGGACCTGACCGAGGTGCGGGTGCTGTACGGCTCGGCTGAGGTCCGAAGCCACGGTGGACGCCTGTCCGCCGACGTCACGGCCGCCGGCGACGGCCCCTGCCTGATCCTGCTCCCCACCCGCTGACCCCGCTCTCAACCAAGGAGGGGCACCACACCGTGACGTCCCCACGCTTCCGACCCGACCCCGACGGGGTTCCGACCGAGCTCGTACCCACCTTCCTGCTGGTCGGCGGCGCCTCGATGCCGGCCATCGGGATGGGCACCTTCGGCTCGGACGCCTACGGCCCCCAACAGGTCGCTGCCGCGGTGGCCGACGGGCTCCGAATCGGCTACCGGCTGGTGGACTGCGCAGCGGTCTACGGCAACGAGGCCGAGGTAGGCACCGTCCTCGGCGACGCACTGCGGTCGGGCCTGCCCCGGACGGAACTGTTCGTGGTGTCGAAGGTGTGGAACGACTCCCACTCTCCCGACGCCGTAGCCCGGTCCGTCCGCCGCAGCCTGCAGGACCTTCAGCTGGACTACCTGGACGCCTATCTCGTCCACTGGCCCTTCCCCAACCACCACAGCCGCGGTGCCGACGCAGATGAGCGCAATCGTCACGCCCGCCCCTACTCCCACCCGGAGTACATGGCGACCTGGCAGGCCATGGAGACCCTGGTGGACGAGGGTCTGGTCCGGCACATCGGTACCTCGAACGTGACCATCCCCAAGCTGGGACAGATCGTGAGGGACGCCCGGATCCGCCCGGCGGTCAACGAGATGGAGCTTCATCCCACGTTCCAGCAGGGCGAGCTATTCCAGTTCTGCGTCGACCACGAGATCCAACCCCTGGGGTTTTCTCCGCTTGGGTCACCGTCCCGCCCTCTGCGGGACCGTGGTGAGGAAGACCTGGTGGACGGCGCGATGCCGGCGGTCCGGCAGATCGCCGAAGCGCGTGACGTGCACCCGGCGATCGTCTGCTTGAAGTGGGCCGTGGCCCGCGGCCAGATCCCGATTCCCTTCTCGGTCAAGCGCCCGCAGTATCTGGCGAGCCTGAAGTCCGTCATCGCCGATCCGCTGACGCCCTCTGAGCTCGAGGCGCTGCGCGGAGTCGAGCGCAACAACCGGCTGATCAAGGGCCAGGTGTTCCTGTGGCCGGGCGCCTCCTCGTGGCTCGACATGTGGGACGTCGACGGAACGATCCCCGGCTGGGGCGGGTACGGGATGCCAACGGTCAGCGCCGCAGCCGACTAGCG
>JBBQAB010000626.1:0-9084 GCA_038198385.1 Propionibacteriales bacterium | reverse complement strand
CTTCGTACCTGGGGCCTGGTTCGGATCCGTCCGGGCCCGGATTCGTGTCCGAAGTCGCCATCTCCGGCCCAGCACGGTGCCAAAGTCGCGCGCAACCCGGATGGTCCCGCCGATCGTGCCGCTGACCTTGGACCGCCCGCCGAGGGCTCGGCGGCGATAGCTGATGTCCACCTCGTCGATCCGCCACCCCTGCTGGGCCGCGACCAGAATCGTCTCCAGCGGGTAGCCGAAGCGGCGGTCCGCCAGGCCCAACCCGAGCAGGGCGTCCCGGCGGGCCACCCGTACGGGGGCGATGTCGTGCAGCCGGACCCCGGTCGCGAGCCGGATCAGTACCGTCAGGACGGCGTTCCCGGCCCGGGCGTGACCCGGCCAGGTCCCTGACTCCACCGGTCGCCGGCGCCCGCACACCATGTCGGCCGCGCCCGCGGCTACCGTCGCGACCGGCCCCAGGAGCTCGTTGGGGTCCATCGAGCCGTCGCAGTCGATGACGGCGACCAGCTCGGTCCTGGCCTCCTCGATGCCCCGGTGGACCGCGGCTCCGTACCCCCGGGCGGGCTCGTGCACGACGCGGGCGCCGAGCCGCGCGGCGATCTCGGGGCTCCCGTCGCGCGAGCCGTTGTCAACGACGAGGATCTCCCAGGCCGCGGGCACGGCGGCGATCACCCCGGGGAGCGCAGCGGCTTCGTCCAGGCAGGGAAGCACCACGGTCACCGATGACGCCGACGTGGGGGTGGGGGAGGGGAGCCCGGGGGTCTTGCGGTCCACACCGGCGAGGATAGGCTACGAGCCTCGTCCCGTCGACCGGCGGTGGACGTCGAGCAGTCCGTACGGCCCATCGAGAGGACGCCCGCGTGAGCGACCGCGACGCCCCGGCCGAACTGGCGCGTCCCGTTGCGGACGGCCGGTCGGAGCCCGCCCTGCCCGATCTGCCGGCCCCGCGCTGGCGGTGGGGCGACCCGCTCGCCCTGGTCGTGGTGGTGTTCCTGATCGTCGTCTCCGCGATCGTGGGTGCCGACCTGAACCGCCGCGGCGTACAGATGGTGCTGCCGCTTCCGCCCCTGCTGTCGACCTGGTTCCCGCACGTGGGCTGGGGAAGCCCGCTGGCGGTGCTCTGCGTCCTGGTCGGCCTGCGGCTCCAGCAGCGGGCGGGCGGACTGCGTTTCCGCCGGCTGCTGCTGGTCGGCTGGCTGCTCAACCTGGCCTGGATGTGCTCCCTGACCCTCATCGACGGTCTCCGAGCCGGCTGGATCAACGTCCTGCTGGACCCGAACGAGTATCTGAGCGACCTCCCCCGGATCACCGACCCGTTCGTCTTCCTGCGGACCTTCACGGATTTCATCGCCTTCTCCCCGACCGTGGGCGGCGACCTGGTCTGGACGACCCACGTCTCGGCCCACCCGCCGCTGGCCACCCTCGCCTTCTGGGCGCTGCAGCGGGTCGGCCTGAGCGGCGGCTTCTGGGCCGGAGCGCTGTGCATCCTGGCGTCCTCCCTCGCCAGTGTGGGGCTGCCGGTCGCGGTCCGGGAGCTCGGGGCTCCCGCCGCGGCTCGTCGGCTCGTTCCCTTCGCGGCCCTCTTCCCCGGAGCGGTGTGGATGGCGGTCTCGGCCGACGGGCTCTTCGCCGGTGTGGCCGCCGCCGGGCTGGGGCTGGCCTGTCTGGGCGCGGCGCGACGTCGGCCGCTGGTCAGCCTGCTGGGCGGGCTGCTGCTGGGGACGGCCGTCTTCTTGAACTACGGCCTGGTCCTGCTCGGCCTGGTGGTCCTGGTGGCCTTCGTGCTGACCGGACGGACCGCGGGCTGGCGGGCGGTCCTGGTGCCCTGGCTCGCCGCCACCGCGGGCTTCGTGGTCGTCGTCGTGGTGCACCTGGCCCTGGGTTTCAACTGGCTCACCGGTCTCAGCGAGCTGCGGGTGCGCTACTACCAGGGCATCGCCACCCAGCGACCGTTCTCCTACTTCGTCTACGCCAACCTGGCCGCATGGCTGATCAGCTCCTCACCGCTGCTCGCGGTGGTGACCGTCCGCGCGACGGCCGTGCTGGTGCGCGGTCGGCGTGCCCCGTGGAGCCAGGACCGGGTCGTGGCCTGGGTGTCGCTCGGCGGCGTGGCGGCGGCGCTGGTGGCTGACCTGTCCGCCATGTCGAAGGCCGAGACCGAGCGGATCTGGCTCGCCTTCGGCGTCGTGGCCTCGGCGGCCACCGCCCTGCTCCGGGGCCGGACCGCGCAGGTGGCCCTCGCGGGCTCCGCGGGGTGGGCGCTCCTGGTCAACCACCTGCTCAAGACCGGCTGGTAGACCCGGGCCGGGCTCAGCCGCCCAGGGGAGCGCGCATCGGGGCTTCGGCGAAACGCCGCAGACCCTCGTCGAAGGTCACCTCGGGCCGGAACCCGAGCTCGCGTACGGCCAGCCCGGGATCGGCCACGATGTGGCGGACGTCCCCGGGACGCCCGCCGCCGGCCACCTCCGGGCTGGGCCCGGCCAGCAGCTCGGCGAGCCGCACGGCCAGGTCCAGGATGGGTCGAGGGTCGCCCGAGGCCACGTTGTAGGCCCGGTGCGAGGGCTCGCCGTCGGGCGGCAGCTCGGCCAGCCGGGTCAGCGCGGCCAGGTTGGCGCCCGCGACGTCGCTCACCTCAACGAAGTCCCGCATCTGGCCGCCGTCCTCGAAGACCCGGGGGGCCTGCCCCGCCGCCAGCGACGAGCGGAACAGGCTGGCCACGCCGGCGTACGGGGTGTTGCGGGGCATCCGCGGGCCGTAGACGTTGTGGTAGCGCAGCGAGATGGCCTGCCCACCGACCTGGATGGCCCAGGCCGCGGCGAGGTGCTCCTGGGCGAGCTTGGTCACGGCGTACGTCGTGCGGGGGTCCAGGGCGGAGGACTCGGTGACCCGCTGCCAGTCCAGGGACCCGTCGCAGCACGGACAGGTCGGCTCGAAGCGACCGGCGGCCAGGTCGGTGGTGCGCCGCGGGTTGGGCCGGACCAGACCGTGCTCAGCGCAGGCGTAAGCCCCGTCGCCGTAGACCACCATCGAGGAGGCCTGCACCAACCGCAGGACCCCGGCCCGGGCCATCGCCGAGAGCAGCCGGGAGGTGCCGAGGACGTTGTGCGAGACGTAGTCCGGGGCGTCGTGGGCGTCCAGCCCGAGCCCGACCATCGCCGCCTGGTGACAGACCAGGTCGACCCCGCGGAGCAGCTCGGTCATGGCCGGCTCGTCGCGGACGTCGGTCACGACCAGCTCGTCGGTGACCCAGGGCGGCCGCCCGGCGTGGGCCGCCTCGATCAGCAGGTCCACCGGCACCACCTCGTGGCCGGCGGCCCGCAACTGGTCGGCGATGGTCGACCCGATGAACCCGGCAGCCCCGGTGACAAGAACGCGCATGGGACTACTGCAGCAGGCTCCGCGACCCGGGACAAATCGAACCGCGGCCGGGCGCAGTCCGCATTTCCCGCAGTGACCCGGGCAGCCTTCGCACAGTGCCCCGGGCCGCCTTCGCGCTGCGGCGCGGCTCCGTGGTGACATGAGGGCACACACCCACCGAAGGAGCCCGCCCATGAGCGACACCGACGGCCACCAGCAGCCTCCCGTCCTCGTGGTGATGGGGGTCTCGGGCTCGGGCAAGTCGACCGTCGCCGGGCTGCTCGCCGGACGGCTGGACTGGGACCTGGAGGAGGGCGACCTGCTGCACCCGCCCGAGAACGTGGCCAAGATGGCGGCCGGTCACCCGCTCGAGGACGAGGACCGCTGGCCCTGGCTGGACACGGTCGCCTCGTGGATCTTCGAGCACCTGCTGGCCGGGCGGCCCGGCGTCATCACCTGCTCGGCCCTTAAGCGTCGCTACCGGGACGTGCTGCGGGCCGACGGGGTGGTCTTCGTCTACCTGCGCGGCTCCCGCGACCAGATCGGGGACCGGATGCTGTCCCGGGTGGGTCACTTCATGCCCACCACGCTGCTGGACTCCCAGTTCGACGCCTTCGAGCCCCTCGGGGCCGACGGGCGGGCGATCGTGATCGACGTCGACCAGAAGCCGGTCGGTCTGGCCCACGACATCATCGCCCAGCTGGGTCCGTCAGCCCGGGCCTGGTCGGCCCCGGCCGCCAGCCCGCCTGACCTGAGCGCGGGCGGGCGTCGAGGCGTCAGCCGTGCGGCCCGAGCGTGGAGGCCTGAATGTTGAGGCTCGAGCCCGGAGGCCCGAGTGCGGAGGCTCGGGTGTCGAGGCGGGAGCGCTCAGTGCCAGGGGCGCAGGCCGTGCATCCCCTCGGCCACCAGCACGAACCGGGCGGTCCGCCCCACCAGCACGACGAGCACGAACCACAGCGGACGCATCCGGGTGGCCCCGGCCAGCAGGGCGACGGCGTAGAGCGGGGGCAGCCCGACCAGGGCGGCCACGCCCACGATCGGCAGCCCCCAGCGCTTGCGGCCCACGAGCTGCAGCAGCCAGGCCATGGTGGCCCGGAACCGGGCCCGGGCCGGACCGACCGGCTGTGCCCTGAGCTCGGCGCGCTTGTGCCGCACGAACCGGAACTGCCGACCCCGGCGTACGCCCAGGAAGAGCAGCAGCTTGCCGACGGTCTGGCCGATGCCGATGCCCACGGCCACGAAGAACGGGCTCCCGACCTCCGACATCTGAGAGGCGAGGACGTACGCCTCGGCGTTGATCAGGGGGATGATCGCCGAGGCTACGCCGAAGCCGACCGAGGTCAGCAGGGCGATCAGCTCGGCCCACCCCCATGCCTCCACGTTCCGACCGTAGCCGACCCGGACGAAGGCGGCGGCTACTTGACCAGAGCGGCGAGGTGGTTGAGGCGGGCGACCTCGGAGTCCAAAAACGACGGTCCGCCCAGCCGGCCGATAGCGATGACCCGGTCCTGGGTCAGCGGGGTGACCACGATGGTGGTGTCGCCCCAGCCCGGGCTCCAGCCTGACTGCAGGTCGACCCGGTGGGTGACGTCGAAGGGAACGAACCGGGCGACGATCTCAGGGGTCAGGTCGGGAGCCAGCGTGGTCGAGAACGTCGGCCGAGCCTGGTCCGGCAGGACCTCGATCAGCGTCGCCCAGTTCGAGCGGAACACCACCGGGCACAGCGAGGCCAGCGTCTCCGCCGCGCGGGCCGGGTCGGCGGTCATCCGCTCCAGGGCCTCCAGGTCGGACTGCAGCCCGCCGCCCTCCGGGTAGCGGGAGATCCACTCGACGCGTACGCCGGTAAGATTTTGACAGGCCGTCACGATGGTCTCGGGCAGCTGGTTGGGCGGAAGATCGACGATGAAGTCGTCGACCACGAAGCCGTCCCCCTTCTCCACGATCTCGACGGCGTTGATGTCACCGCTCACCAGGCCCATGGCACTGGCCACGGCGCCGAGGGAGCCCGGCCGGTCGGGCAGGGTGACGCGCATCAGGAACACGACGACATCCTCTCCCACCCGGATTACTGACGTGTTTCGCCCCCGTGACCAGCCCAGCGCGGTACGGGGCCCCCCGGTCCGCGCCGACATGGAACGCTGGACCTCGTGCCCCGCTTCGAGCCGTTCCCCGCGATTCGTTACACCGGCGACCTGAGCGACCTGGTCGCTCCGCCGTACGACGTGCTGTCGGAGGCCGATATCGCCGAACTGACCGCCCGGTCGCCGCACAACATCGTGCGGGTCGACGTCCCCCGGGGCGGACCCGAGCGCTACGAGCACGCGGCCGAGATCCTGCAGACCTGGCTTGACCAGGGGGTTCTGGTCCGCGAGCCGGAGCCCAGCTACACCATCTACCGGATGCGCTTCACCGACGACAAGGGTGCGGCCCGCGACATCGCTGGGGTCCTCGGCGGCCTGGAAGTGGTCGACCCCGGGGCCGGCGGTGTCCTGCCGCACGAGCGGACGACGCCCAAGGCCTCGACCGACCGCCTGGACCTGACCCGGGCCACCCGGGCGAACTTGTCCCCGGTCTGGGGCCTGTCCCTGGCCCGGGGCCTGAGCGGGGTGCTGGCCGAACCCGGTGAGACCCTCGGGCGTGTCGTGGACGGCGGGGTGGAGCACGTCGTGGAGCGGGTCAGCGACCCGGACCGGATCGCGGCGATCAGCGCCGTGGTCGGCTCCGACGACGTACTGGTCGCCGACGGACACCACCGCTACGGGATCAGCCGGACCTACCGGGACGAGGTCCGGGCCTCGGGCCGCCTCGACAGCCCCGCCGAGCTGGTGCTCACGTTCGTCAACGAGCTGGTCGCCGAGCAGCTCAGCGTGGCCGCGATCCACCGGCTCTACGCCGGGGTCGAGGTCGAGGAGCTGGTGGCCGCGCTGGGCCGGTTCTTCGTCCTCACCCCGGAGCCCACCCCGACCCCGGCCACGCTCGCCGCAATGGTGGCCGAGGGCTTCCTGGTCCTCGTGGGCCCCGACCGGTGCTGGCGGCTGACCGCCCGAGCGGAGGCCTTCACCGGGGTCCGGTCCCTCGACGGGGCCTGGCTGGAGACCGCGCTCGGTTCCACCCCGGCCGTCGTGGCCTACCAGCACGGGCTGGACGCGGTGCTGGACGCGGTCAGCCGGGGGCGGGCACGCGCCGCGGTCCTGATCCGGCCCGTGAGCGTGGCCGAGATCCAGCGGACGGCTCGCGAGGGCCTCCTGATGCCGCCCAAGTCGACGTTCTTCACCCCCAAGCTCAAGACCGGTCTGGTCCTCCGGCCGCTCACCTGAGCCCGGGCCGACGGCCGGGCCCGCGGGGTCCAGGCGCGTCGGGCGGACCGTCGCGGGACCTAGGATGAGCACCGACCAGACCCTGGACGTCGTGCGGCCGGCACCGGCCGCGCACCCAGGACCGAGGAAAGAGAGAGCAACCGGTGGTACTCACCCCTGACGACGTGGCGAGCCTGGCCCGGCTGGCGCGGATCGAGCTGAGCCGCGACGAGCTGGAGCAGCTGGCCCCGCAGCTGGACGTGATCCTGGAGTCGGTCGCGCACGTGGCCGACGTCGCCGCCGACGACATCCCGCCCACCTCGCACGCGCTGCCGCTGACCAACGTCTTCCGGCCCGACGTGGTGACGCCGTCGCTGCCGCTGGCCGACGTGCTCGCCGGAGCGCCGGCCGCCGAGCTGGACCGCTTCCGGGTCCCGCGAATCCTCGGGGAGGACGCATGATCCGCGACACCGCCGCCGACCTGGCGGCCCGCATCTCCACCGGGGAGATCTCCTCGGTCGAGGTCACGCAGGCCCACCTCGACCGGATCGCCGCCGTGGACGAAAGCGTGCACGCCTTCCTGCACGTCGACGGCACCCGGGCGCTGGCCGCCGCGGCCGCGGTCGACGCCCGCATTGCCGCAGGCGAGCCGGTCGGTCCCCTGGCCGGGGTGCCGGTGGCCGTCAAGGACGTCCTGACCTACGCGGGTGCCCCCACGACCTGCGGCTCGAAGATGCTCGAGCACTGGGTCCCCCCCTACAACGCGACGGTCACCCAGCGGCTGCTGGACGCCGGTGCGGTCATCCTGGGCAAGACCAACATGGACGAGTTCGCCATGGGCAGCTCGACCGAGAACTCCGCCTTCGGCCCTACCCGCAACCCGTGGGACCTGGGCCGCATCCCCGGCGGCTCCGGCGGCGGCTCGGCCGCCGCCCTGGCCGCCTTCGAGGCGCCGCTGGCCATCGGCTCCGACACCGGCGGCTCCATCCGCCAGCCGGCCTCGGTCACCGGGACCGTCGGGGTGAAGCCGACGTACGGCGGCACCTCGCGCTACGGCCTGGTGGCCATGGCCTCCAGCCTCGACCAGGCCGGACCGTGCGCCCGTACGGTGCTGGACGCGGCCCTGCTGCACCAGGTCATCGCCGGTCACGACGCGCGCGACTCCACCTCGATCGACGCCCCGGTGCCCGACGTGGTGGCGGCGGCGCGCTCGGGGGACGTGGCCGGGATGCGGATCGGTGTCGTCACCGAGCTCGGGGGCGAGGGCTACGCGCCGGGCGTGGAGCAGCGCTTCACCGAGGCGGTCGAGCTGCTGGCCTCGCTCGGAGCCGAGATCGTCGAGGTCTCCTGCCCGCACTTCGTCTACGCCCTGCCGGCCTACTACCTGATCATGCCGAGCGAGGTGTCCTCCAACCTGGCCAAGTTCGACGCCATGCGGTTCGGTCTGCGGGTCGGGGACGACGGCTCGCTGGACGCCGAGCAGGTGATGGCGGCCACCCGCCAGGCCGGCTTTGGCGCCGAGGCCAAGCGGCGGATCATGATCGGGACCTACGCCTTGAGCAGCGGGTACTACGACGCCTACTACGGGCAGGCCCAGAAGGTCCGCACCCTGATCTCGCGTGACTTCGACGCCGCCTTCGCCCAGGTCGACGTGCTCGTCTCGCCCTCCACCCCGACGACCGCCTTCCGGATCGGGGAGAAGGTCGACGACCCGATGGCGATGTACCTGAACGACCTGTGCACGATCCCCTCCAACCTGGCCGGCAACGCCAGCGGGTCGTTCCCCGCCGGTCTCAGCCCCGACGACGGCCTGCCCGTGGGCTTCCAGGTGATGGCCCCGCCGCTGGCCGACGACCGGCTGTACCGTGTCGGCGCCGCCCTGGAGCGCGCGATGGCCCCCGGCTGGGGCGGCTCGCTCCTGAGCCGGATCCCCGAGCTGGAGGAGGTCCGCTGATGAGCAGCACCCAGGACGTCACGACTTTCCACGAGGCGATGGCCGCCTTCGACCCGGTGCTGGGGCTCGAGGTCCACGTCGAGCTCAACACGGCGTCCAAGATGTTCTGCGGCTGCCCCACGGAGTTCGGGGCCGAGCCCAACACCCAGGTCTGCCCCGTCTGCCTCGGCCTCCCCGGCTCGCTGCCGGTGGTCAACGCCAAGGCGATCGAGTCGGCCATCCGCATCGGTCTCGCGCTCAACTGCTCCATCGCCAAGTGGTGCCGGTTCGCCCGGAAGAACTACTTCTACCCCGACCAGCCGAAGAACTACCAGATCTCCCAGTACGACGAGCCCATCGCGTACGAGGGGTGGGCCGAGGTCGAGGTCGAGGGCAAGACGTACCGGATCGAGATCGAGCGGGCCCACATGGAGGAGGACACCGGCAAGTCGCTGCACGTGGGCGGCGCCACCGGTCGGATCTACGGCGCCAGCCACTCCCTGCTGG
>JBBQAB010000625.1:0-4424 GCA_038198385.1 Propionibacteriales bacterium | reverse complement strand
TGGGTCACGAAGTTGTAGATCTCGACGATCAGCGGGTGCTCGACCGCGGCCAGGAACTGCTGTTCGGCGATCGCAACGGCGAGGGCGTCGGCGTCCCCGGTGTTCAGCAGACCCTTCAGCACCACCCAGCGGTCGGACACGTTGCGGTCGCGGGCCAGGTAGATCCAGCCCAGGCCGCCGTGGGCCAGGCAGCCAGCCACCTCGTACTGGCCCGCCACCAGGTCACCGGACCTGAGCTTGGGGGTGAAGGAGAAGCCGGTGCCGCAGTGCGGGCAGAAGCCCTCAGTCCGTCCCGGGTGGCCGTCGCGGGAGCGGCCTACCGGTGCACCGCAGCTGGAGCAGGTGCGCCGGTCCTCGGGGACCTCCGGGTCGGTCATCACGGCTGCGGCGGCGTCGGCCGCGGGCGCGGGCGGAACGCGGGTCAGCCCGGCCCCCAGCCGGGCCGACCTAAGCCGCTGCGAGCCGCTGCTCACCCGTCGGGTGACCTTCGACCCGCCCGCTCCCGCTCTCCGGGACCCCAGGGCGGTCGAGGTCAGCCGGCTGGAGCCGTGGGTGGGCGTCGAGTCGGTCGCGCCGCGGTCGGGCGGCAGGTCGGAGGCCGGGGAGGACACGGGGGTGCCGGACACGGGGGTGCCGGTGGCCGTGGGGGTGCCGGTGGCCACGGGGGTGACGGGCACGGGAGCGGCTGTCCCCGCGGCGGGGGTGCCGCAGACGTCGCAGTAGCCGTCGACCAGCCGGCCGGGGCAGCCGGGCTGGACGCAGCCGCCGGCCGCGGGCCGGGCGGCCTGGGTGCCCGGGGAGGGGGCGGGGGAGGGACTGGGTGCACCGCAGACGTCGCAGTAGCCGTCCAGGATGCCGCCCGGGCAGCCGGGCTGGACGCAGCGGTTCACGGTGCTCCTTGGTCGGGACGGGGTCGGGGGGTCACGGAAGGCTCCGGCCGGGCTCGGTGGCCGCGGCGCCGTGGTCGGGCGCACCCGGTCGGGGCGCGAGCTCGGCGTAGACCAGCGGCAGCTCGACCAGACGTCGGGCCAGGACCAGCGGGCACGGACGGCGGTCCAGGGCGGCCCACGCCGCCTGCAGGGCGCCGGCGACCCCCGGGTCGGAGCCCAGACCCGCTGCCTCGGCCTTCGCCGCGTACGCCTGCAGCCGCAGCCTCAGCCCGTCGTACTCCCCGAGTGCCTCCCCGTACGCCTGCTCGGCCACGGTCAGGGCGCGCGTCACCTGCTCGAGCCTGGTCAGGTAGGGCGTCAGCCGGTCGGCGGTGTTGGGCACCGGGCCCAGTCGGTCCACGTCGGGGACGGCGTACCGCGGCGCCGGGTCGACGGTGGCGACACACCGGTCGGCAAGAAGCCGCAGCTCGGCCTGACGGGTCTGCATCATCGCCCGTTCCGAGCGTGCCCGACCCAGGAGGGCGGCGGACTCCCGACGCCGGGCGTTGGCCACGATGAGGTCGCGCTCGCAGGTGGCGGCGTCGATGTCCAGCGGTCCCAGCAGACCGGTGACGTCCCCGCCCCGCCCGGCCTTCTCGACGAGGTCCTTGAGGCGCCGGGCCAGCCGGGACTGGCGCTCCGCCGCGGCCTGCTGGGCGGGGCCGGCGGGCGCCAGTCCGGCCTGGTCGCGGATCCGCTCGTGCTGGGCGCGGAGCCGCCGGTTCCCCTCCGGCGTCTCGGCTCCCGAGGCGTCCAGCCCGAGACGGACCCTCAGCTGCGCGGCCAGCGCGTCGGAGAGCCGGCACGCCTCGGGCACCGACACCGCCAGCGCCGCGGCGGGCCCGGGACCAGCCCCGGAGGGGACCGGCTGGGCCTCCAGCCGCCCCCAGATCAGCGACGACAGGGTGGAACGCTCGGCCGACCCGACCCGACCGTTGTCCCAGACCAGCAGCATCCGGTCCTGGCGCGTCGAGACCGCCTGCCACAGGGCCATCGACAGGGTCAGGTCCGCGGTCGTGTTGGCGTCGTGAGCCGCCCCGAGGGCCAGCCGGTCGAGGCGGTCCAGCTCCTCCCGGCGCGCCTCGCGCCACCGGCCGAGGGCCCGCAGGTAGGTCGCGAGGTCGGCGGGCGGGACTGCCCGCCCAAGCTGGCCGGGCGCAACCGGGGCCGTGACCGTGGCCGGCGTGCCGGTGCCGGTGCCTGGACCCGTTCTGGTGCCTCCGGCTGGGGTCGACCCCGGGACGGCCTCCGGCGGGGCGGGCGCGTCGGCGCCGGGGGAGGAGCTGGTCATCGCGGACGACCGTAGACCGCGCGCGGTGGGGCGGGTGCAGGGCCCAGCGGGGCGCGCAGCCAGCGGTTGTAGACCGCGGTCCACTCCCCGTCGCTGCGCATCTGGGCCAGCCGGGCGTTGGCGAACCGCACGAGGTCGACCGACTCCGGGTTGAACCCCAGCCCGTACGGCTCGGCGGTGAACGCGGTCTGCTCGGGGACCACGGCGTACGGGTCCTGAGCGGCCAGACCGGCGAGGACGGTGTCGTCGCCGGTGACCGCGTCGACCGCACCCTGCTGGAAGAGGACCAGGCAGCCGGTGTGGCTGTCGGAGCCCACGGGGACGGCCTGCGGGGCCAGCCGGACCAGGTTGTCCATGCTGGAGGTCCCCCGGGGGGCGCACACCCGCTGGCCGGACAGGTCGGCCAGCGAGGTGGCCCGGGACCCCCGTCGGACCAGGACCTTCTGCCCGGAGCGGTAGTACTCGGTGGAGAACGCGATCTGGGTCCACCGGTCGCAGGTGATCGTCATGTTCCGGGCCACCACGTCCACATCTCCGCTGCGCAGCGCCGGAATCCGCTGGGCGGCCGTGATCACCGTCAGCTGGTAGCGGTTCTCGTCGCCGAAGATGGCCTGGGACAGGGCCTTGACGAAGTCGATGTCGAACCCCTCGACGCGCCCGGACAGCGGGTTGCGGGAGCCGAGCAGATAGCTGTCGGCCGAGACGCCGGCCACCAGCCGCCCGCGGGTCCGGATCTTGGCCATCGTGGAGCCCTTCGGCAGGGCGTCGGGAGAGGGCAGCGCGCCGCTGGGGGCGTAGGAGGCCACAGCGTTGTCGCAGCGGACCGGGGTCGCGGGGGCGGCGCCGGCGGCGGCCGGTGAGCTGCGGGGCGCGGGGGGCAGCGGTGTGGGGTCGTAGCCCGCCAGCGAGCAGGACGTCAGCAGGGCTGCAGCTGCGGCCAGGACAGCGAGCAGCGGCGTACGCCGGGTGCGGGTCATCGGTACTCCCGCAGCCGGGCCTCGACACCCCGCCGGCCCAGCATTCCCGCGGCCAGACCGGCCAGGAGGCTGAGGACCGCCCCGACGACCAGGCCGGGCTGGCGGGTGGCCAGCGCCGTGGCGGTGGTGCTGCTCGCGGTGGCCAGGTCGTCGGCCAAGGCGGTGTCGAAGGCGGTGAACGTGCTGTTGGCCGAGGTCGCCCCGGAGCCGGTGGCGGTCGCGACCGCGGTGTCCCAGGCACCGCCGTCGTCCTGCTGACGGATGCGGGTGTGGACCGCGGCGTACGCGTCCCACCGGCGCCGCAGGTCGATGCCGGTGGCCAGTGGATCGAGGTCCGCGGTGACTGCCTCGGCCGAGGCCGCCCAGGCCGCCTCGAAGGCCTGGCCCGAGCCTCGTGCGATCAGGGCCAGGCTCTCGTTGGACTTGGCGTTGCTGGCCTGGATGCGCGCGTCGGCCCCCGCGTTGACCTGGGCGAACGACCCGGCGCGGGTCTCCTGGACCGCCCCGATGAGCTGCACCATGGCACCGGTGCCGCCCACGACCGTTCCGAGCAGCACCAGCGCCGCGCCCGCCAGGCCCGGGTTGATCCGGCGCCGGAACCGTCGCGAGACCCACACGTGGGCGGTGACGACCGCCGCCAGTCCGAGCAGGGCGACCAGGACGACGACCCAGCCGGGCAGCACGGTCATCTCGGAGTCGGCGCGCGCGGTGTTGGCTCCGACCAGGTTGTCCAGGATCGGCAGGGCGGAGGTCCGGAGCTGGGAGCTGGCGTTGCGGAGGTACTGGGCCCCGACCGGGTACCCCTGCCGGTTGTTGGCCCGTGCCTGCTCGACCACGGTCGCGTAGGCGAGGATCTGCTGGTTGAGGGCCGCAAGCGCCTCGGCGTCGGCCGGCTGCGCCCGCGCCGCCTCGGCCACCCGGCTCGTGGTCTCGGCCAGGGCCCGGTCATAGCTCGCCTGCTGTCCCGCGGGCTGGCCTCCGACGAGGAAGGCGTTGGTGGCGCTGGCGTCGGCGGCCAACAGGTCGGTCTGCAGCTTCTGCACCCGGACGAGCTGGGCGGTGTCGGCCTCGGCGCGGTGCAGCGAGAACGCCAGGTAGGACAGCACCAGGGCGCCGACCAGGCCCACCACGAGCCCGGTCACGAGCACCCCCAGGCTCAGCCAGCGGAGCTGCCGGGCCGTACGCGAGGGCGCCGGCTCACCCGGTCCGGTCGCGTCCAGCGAGACG
>JBBQAB010000624.1:0-2603 GCA_038198385.1 Propionibacteriales bacterium | reverse complement strand
TCGTCGGCTGGCGGGTCAAGACCTGGCGCGGCCAGCAGTACAGCCTGGCTCTGTTCCCCCTGTGGATCCGCGCCTGCACGACGGCGGTCGGCAACGTCGTCTTCGGTCGCAGCCTGGGCTTCGTCGTCACCCCCAAGACCCGACAGGTCGGGGCGCCCGCCTGGCACCTGGTCCGCCCGCAGCTGATGGCCATGGGGCTGCTGGTCTTCGCCGCGGTCATCGGGGCGGTCCGGATGGCGGTGGGCCAGGCCGCGATCCTGCCCACCAGCGTCAACATGGTCTGGATCGCGTACGACCTGGCCGTGTTGAGCGTGATCGTGCAGGCGGCCCTCTACCGCGGGTACGAGCCAGACGTCGCCGTCGACGTCGAGGCGGCGCGATGAGCCTCGACGCCCGACAGGGCCGCGGACAGCATCGCCGCCAGCAGCCTCGCCGGGCCCTGTCGACGGGTGCGGCCCGGTCGGCCGTGCTGCCGGTCGTGGTCACGCTGGGGTTCCTCGGCCTGCTGGCCACGCCACGGCTGCTGGGCCGGCTGACTGGCTCGACCGGCGCGGCCGCCGGTGTGGTGCTTGCCGGGTCGGCGGCGCGGACCGCGGTGGCGGTGACCGTGCTGGTGGCGGTGACCTTGCTGGTGGTGGGGCTGAGGAGCCGCTCGCGGTGGGCCTACCCGGACCAGGACGGGCGTGACCTGCGGATCGACACCCTCCGGGGGGTCGCGGTGGTCTTCGTCGTCATCAACCACCTGTCCTTCCCCTCGCTGCTCCAGCTCCTCACCCAGGAGGCGGTCGGTCCGGTTTCGGGGGCGGAGATCTTCGTGGTCCTCTCCGGGGTGGTCGTCGGGGTGGTCTACCGGGCCCGGCTCGCGGCCTCGGACCTGCTCGCCGTCACCGCCCGGCTCACCCGACGGTCCCTGGTCCTCTATCTCACCGCCCTGGTCGTGCTGCTGAGCGTCTATCTGCTGAGCTTGCTGCCCGGGGTCGATGGCCGGGTCATCACCACCTACACCGACCCCGTAACCCGCACGTCCTACGACCTGTACCCCAACGTCGGGCACCTGCTCGACTACCCGATACCGGGCTGGCTGCTGCGCGACATCGCCCTGCTCCGGCTGGGTCCCTACCAGTTCAACATCCTGGGTCTCTACGTCGTCCTGCTCGCTCTCGCTCCGGTGATGGTCGCAGCGCTGCGGACCCGGCTGGTGGCGGTGCTGCTCGTGCTGAGCTGGGCGCTCTACCTGAGCCACGCAGTCCTTCCGGTGGCGGTGCTCCAAGCCCAGTTCGAGGTGCCGTTCCCGCTGCTGGCCTGGCAGCTGCTGTTCGTCCACGGACTCGCGGTCGGCTGGTACCGCCGCGAGCTGGTGGCCTGGTCGCGCACCGCCGCCGGCCGGATCCTCGTCGCCGGGGCGGTCCTGACGCAGGTCGCCATGATGGTGTTCAGCTGGAGCAACCCCTACCTGTCCAACCCTTGGGACGTCCGCCTCGCGCTGGTCCCCGACGCCAGGTGGAACGTGTTCGACGCGGCGTGGTTCAGCCGACCCGACCTCGGACCGGGGCG
Organism: Propionibacteriales bacterium; assembly: GCA_038198385.1. Lineage (GTDB taxonomy): Bacteria > Actinomycetota > Actinomycetes > Propionibacteriales > Propionibacteriaceae > Microlunatus. The sequence continues at coordinate 1,049 of JBBQAB010000624.1, read as the reverse complement.
GGTGCTGGCCACCGCCGTGCTGCTGGTCAGCGCGTACGCCCTGGTCAGTGCGTTCTGGACCCCGCTGCACCGCGCCTTCGGGTGGTTCCTGGTTCCGCTGGGTCAGGCGACGCTCTACGTCTTCATCGTCCACGTCTACCTGGCGCTGCTGGTGGCCAACCTGCCCGGTCTGGACAAGGGCCACGTCCTGCTGGGGACGCTGGCCCATGTCCTGGTGCTGGCGCTGCTGTGGCTGATGGTCCGTTACCGCGTGCTGTTCGGGGTCATCCCGCGCTGACACCCGGCGTCCGGGGCGGCGCGGCTCAGCGGGGGATCTCGTCGCCGCGGGCCGTGACCAGGGCGGGATCGGCCGTCAGCCGCCACGCCTCGAACAGGAGCTCGGCCAGCTCGGGCCGTTCCAGCCCGTCCGCGACCCAGCCGTAGGAACTGGACACGTCCTGGACCTCGAACACCTCGGGTCGCTCCGCCACCATGGCCACCTGCTCGGCCAGCAGCTGGCGGAGCCCCACCGTCTGGGTCTCAGGCCAGAGAGAGCCGAGCGTGCTTCCGGAGACGCGGTACGTGCAGTACCGGGCGGTCTCGGCTCGGTGCACCTGGTCGAGCTGGGCGACCAGCTCCTCCCCGTCGTCAGGCAACGAGGCATGGACCCCATCCAAGCAGTTCTCGCGGGCCCCCCGTTGCCGTGCGGGTGCGGCTCTGTTGTCAGACCCGCGAACTAGGGTGACGCCATGGCCACCTGGACCCGCGAGGAAGTGCTGGGGCTCGCACCCGGCGCCGACGGCCCGCGTTCGGTGGCCCGGCTCGCCGCCTCCGGGAGCTGGAGTGGGGCGGGGACCCTCAGCCCGGGTCAGCCCAGCCCGGGTCACCCCAGCCCGGGACAGGGTGCGGTCGCCGAGGGCCTGGACCTGCTCCCGGGGCCGGCCGTCTGGGGTGAGTGCCAGGGCAGTGCTCGACTCCCGTACGTCTGCGTGGTCAGCGCCGACCGTCCGGTGGCTTCAAGCTGCACCTGTCCGAGCCGACGGTCACCCTGCAAGCACGCGCTGGCCCTC
>JBBQAB010000623.1:0-9704 GCA_038198385.1 Propionibacteriales bacterium | reverse complement strand
TGCAGGGTTGTCGCGGTGGCTGACGAAGACCCGTGCGAACCCGATGACCACCGGACACCACTGGCCCGCGGGCTTGACCCGTCTGGGCGGACGGGGTGTGGGGCTGACCTGCGCCTGGTCATCTGATATCGGGGCTCGGGGTGGTCTGGCCGGCCGAGCTGGCGCTGGTTGGCCCGGGCTCTCCTGGTTGAGGATGATGGGACTGGTGTTGGGCTGGGTTTCGGTGCCGGTTCGGGATGCCTGTTGTGCTGGCTTTCCGGCGGCGGTGAAGGCGCGGTGAGCGGCGCGTCGTGCCCGGAGCGCCACCAGCTGGCCGCCGCGAGCACGACGGCGACGACGGTCAGAAGGATGAGGGCGGTGAGCGGTCATGGCGGCGATAGGCCTGTTCCTGGGTCGGTCGAAGGTGCGCCGGGCTGTAGGTCACCCGGCGTTGGGGAGGTAGGGCGGGGACCAGCCGAGCCATTTCTGGCCCTAGTTGGTTTCGCAGGGCGGGCTCTCGGTCGCGGCCACCCGCGAGGTCATCCGGGCCATCGACGACCCGCCGGACTCCGTCGATGAGCTGCTCGGCGTGGCCGCGGCCGCCTCCGCCGGCCCGGTGGACCCACGACCCGACCACACCCGGGTGCACGAGCTGCTCACCCAGTGGGGCTGGAACGACGCGGCCGGCGACTGCAGCGGTCACGACCACCTGGCCGCAGCCCTGGACGCCCTGGACGACGCCGGCTTCCGCCTCCCCGTCGGCGCCCTCGACCTGTACGCCGAGCACGTGCGGGCGATCGCGGAGGCCGAGCTCGCCCACGTCCCTCTGACCTCCGCCGCCGACGCCGTCCGCTACGTCGTCCTCGGCACGGTGCCGGTCGAACCGGTGCTCCTCGCGCTCCGTCGGCTGGCTCAGCACCAGGCCTGCGCGGAGCAGTTCGGCGATGCCACCGCGCCGCCTTCCCCCGGGGCTGCGTAGGTTGTGGCGGTGCCCGTCTCCCGTAGCTTCCTCGCCGGTCTCCCCAAGGTCGAGCTGCACGTCCACCAGGTGGGGTCGGCCTCGACCCGGATCGTGGCCGAGCTGGCCGGCCGCCATCCGGGCACCGTGCCCAGCGACCCGGCCGCCCTGGCCGACTTCTTCGTCTTCGACGACTTCGCCCATTTCATCTCGACCTACCTCAAGGTCGTGAACCTCGTACGCACCCCCGAGGACGTCCGCACCCTGACGTACGAGGTCGCGGTCGACATGGCCGCCCAGAACATCCGCTACGCCGAGCTCACCGTGACCCCGTTCATCTCGGTCAGTGACCGGCTGCCGGCCGAGGCGTTCCTGGAGGCGATCGAGGACGCCCGGATCGGGGCGGCCCGCGACTACGGGGTGGAGCTGCGCTGGATCTTCGACATCCCCGCCGACTTCGGGATCCCGGCCGCCGAGCTGACCGCGTCGGTGGCCCTGGACCACGACGTCCCGGGCCTGGTCGGGTTCGGGATCGGCGGGTCCGAGCTGGGCTTCCCGCGCTCGATGTTCCGCGAGCAGTTCGACCGGGCCCGCGCCGCGGGGCTGCACAGTGTGCCGCACGCGGGCGAGACCACCGGGCCGGAGACGGTCTGGGACGCCGTACGGGCCCTCGGCGCCGAGCGCATCGAGCACGGCATCACCTCGGTACAGGACCCGGCCTTGCTGGCCCACCTGGCCGAGCACCAGATCACCCTCGACGTCTGCCCCACCTCCAACGTCGCCCTGAAGGTCGTAACGGACCTGGAGCAGCATCCGCTGCCCGCTCTGGTCGCGGCCGGGGTGCGGGTCACCATCAACAGCGACGACCCGCCCATGTTCGGCACCGACCTCACCAACGAGTACGCGGTGGCGGCCCGGCTGCTGGACGTGGACGCCCGGGGGGCGGCCGACCTGGCCCTGGCCGGAGTGGACGCCTCGTTTGCTGGCCCCGAGACCAAGAGCGCCCTGCGGGCCGAGATCGAGGTCTACCTCGCCGAGGCTGTCGCGTCGGGCGCCGACGCCGAGTAGGACGCTGGGCCCGACCGCTCCGCCCGCCCCGACCCTTTGCGCCGCGAACGGACCTCAGCGCCGCGGCTGGACCCTCAACATCGCGGCACGAGCGCCGGCTCCGGTCGGAGCTCGGCTCCCGCCTTGACCCGGCGGCGCCGGAGCGGGAACAGCTCCGGTCGGTCCGGTCGCTTCCACCAGAGCACCACGGCCAGCAGGACCGCCAGCTGGACGGCCGGGGAGAAGGTGTCGCGGATCCGGATCGCTGTCGTGTCCAGGGCGTGGCCGACCTCCAGGGCCCGACCGGGCACGTAGGCCAGGGACAGGGGCGCGACCCGCAGCAGCATGATCTGGTCCAGCTTGCTCGGGGCGAGCAGGGCCAGCGGCATCCAGGCGATCAGGTCGTACCAGCTCAGGGTGTACATCGAGGTGATGAGCCAGGCCACCGAGATCACCAGCGAGGTGCGCAGCGCGATGGTCAACGGGTCGCGGCGCAGGTCCAGCCCCTTGGTGAGACCGGGCGCCGCAGTCCAGGGCACCACCCGGGACAGCATCCACCCGATCACGAACAGTCCGAGATAGCTGATCCCCCCGACCACGACCTTGGCCTGCACGCTGGTCATGAACACGTCGAAGAACCGGTAGATGGGGTTGGCCCAGGACCCCACCGAGACGTAGCCCCCGTTGCGCAGCACCTGGAAGAAGGCAGCGGGCTGCCAGACGACGTAGGCCAGTCCCATCGGGATGGCCGCACCGGCGCAGAGCAGCAGCGCACGCTTCCACTCGTAGCGGTAGGCCCAGAGCATGGCCACCCCCCAGATCCCGATACTGAGCTTGCTGCAACCCGCCAGCCCGATCCCGATCCCGGCCAGGAACGCGTTCTTGCGCATGAACATCAGGCCCGCGACCGCGAACATTACCGAGACCGCCTCGTTGTGCGCGCCGGCCACCACGGCCCAGATGAGCACCGGGTTGGCGATGGTCAGCAGGGTGGCCCGGGCTCGCCGCCGGGGGTCGCCGTGGGCCATCATGACGATCCCGGCGCAGGCCAGGATGAACGGGACGACCGAGAAGACCTGGAGCCAGAAGACGATGTTGTGCATGTTCTCGCCGCCGAGCCTGTTGGCCAGCACCTGCGACCAGGTGGTGATCGGGCCGTAGACGCTCGGGGTGTCCTGCCAGGGCCGCTCGGTCCACCGCAGCACCGGGTCGAACTGGCCGCGGAACACCTCCGCGGGAGTGATCGAGTAGGGGTCGCGGCCGATCGCCACCAGCCGCCCGTACGCCGCGTACATCAGCACGTCGGCCGAGGTCAGGGGCGGGACGGTGATGGTGACCAGGCTCAGGGCGGTGCCGAGGGCGAACAGCCGGCGTAACCGGGGCTTCCAGCCGTCGGCCAGGGCGCGCAGGGCCACCCAGACCCCCAGCGTGCCGATGATGATGGCGACCCAGATCAGGCTGGAGACGAACCACTCGTTCGGGTGCACGGTGCCGGCCGGCAGGTACCACGAGGGCAGGTAGGAGTTGCGCGGGCCGAGGGTCAGGGTCACTGCGGATGGGCCGAGGAAACCGGCGAGGACGGTCAGGACAGTGGCCCCGATGATCCCGACGAAGCCGAAGCGGTGGTCCCGGTGCCACACGGTCGGGCGGTAGAGCGGGGGTGGCGGGGCGGCCGGGTTGCCCGAGCGACGACGGTGACGGCTGCTCGTGCTCACGCGCGGCTCACCGACGCCTCAGCCGCGACAGCACTCCGGGGACCCCGCCGGCGTCCCTCAGGTCCTTGAGCCCGGCTCCGACCAGCCCGCGCGCCGCGAGAGCGCGCGTCACGTCCTTCAGCTGGCGGGCCCGGTGGAGCTGCCCGGCCAGGTCGCTGCCCGTGACCCGGTGTTGCAGGTCCATGTCGATCTCCTGGACGGTCAGTCCGGCCCGGAGCACGTCGATGGTCATGCCGACCTCGACGCCCCACCCGGCGGCGAGCGGGCTGGCGAGCTCGAACGCCCGCCGGGTCAGGCACCGTTGGCCGGACAGCGGTGCGCGGGGGGTCCACCCGGTCAGCTCGGTGATGCCGCGCGAGGCGGTCCCCATCACCAGACCGAACCCCCCGGGGCTGGAGCCGTCGGCGGTCTGCTGGGCCGGCAGCACTCCGATGGTCAGGTCCGCCCGACCCTCGACCACGGGAACGACCAGCGGCGCGCAGTTGGCGGCGGACCCGCCGAGGTCGGCGTCGAGCAGCAGCAGGGAGCCGCACTCCTCCCAGCCGTCGCGCAGCTCGAGCACGCCCAAGGCGTTGACGGCCGACTCGACGGCCGCTGCCTTCCCGCGGTTCCGGGCGTGGCTGACCACGATCGCCCCCGCGGCGCCGGCGTGCTGCCCGGTCGCGTCGGAACTGCCGTCGTCGCACACGATGACCACCGCGACGCCCGGGAGGGCCAGTGCCGCGCGGACCGTGGCCGCGATCCGCTGCTCCTCATCCTTGGCCGGGATGATGCACGCGACGCGTGCCAGGGTGGGGCTCACCCGGCCAAGGTTATAGCCTCCCCGTCAAGGTCGGCCCGGCCCGAGGACGGGCTCCGATGGCCACCCGTCTCGGGGGCGACGACGTCGGCTCGGGCCACCGTGCAGGCGGCCAGCGCATCGGGGTCGACCTCGGCTCCGATTCCCGGCCCGGTGGGCACGGCCAGCCGCCCGTCCACCGGCGTCAGCGAGGGGGTCAGATCCCGCTCGAAGGCGTACGCGGTCCCGGAGATGTCGGCCGACAGCACGAAGCCGGGCAGGGAGGCCAGAGCCAGGTTGGCGAGCCGGCCGACCCCGGTCTCCTGCATCCCTCCGCACCAGACGGGGACCGACATCCGCAGCGCGAGATCGTGGATCTCCCGGGCGGCCAGATAGCCGCCGACCCGGGCCGGCTTGACGTTCAGGACCGAGCAAGCTCCCAGTTGGAGCGCCGCCGCGGCGCCGCCAGCGCTGGTGATCGACTCGTCGAGGCCGACCGGGGTCCAGACATACTCCCCGAGCCGGGCGTGCCCCATCAGGTCATCGCGGTGGAAGGGCTGCTCGATCGTGGCCAGGCCGAGATCGTCCATGTCCAGCAGGCTCTCCCAGTCGTCGGGGCTGTCGCTGCGGTAGGCCTGGTTGGCGTCGACCGAGAGGGAGAACTCGTAGCCGAACCGCTCCCGGACAGCACGGAGCGGCGCCAGGTCCCACCCCGGCTGGACCGTGAGCCTGAGGTGGCGGTAGCCCGCGCCCAGGTGGCACTCGACCGTCTCGAGCAGGACCGGCAGTCCGTCGGGGATGCCCAGCGAGACGCTGACGTCCACGTGCGTGCGGGTGCCGCCCAGGGTCTGCGACAACGACTCACCGGACCGGCGACCGAGGGCGTCCAGCACGGCCAGCTCCAGCGCGGAGCGGGCCGCCGGGTTGCCGGGGACCCGGGCCAGCACCCGATGGGCCTCGGCTCCCGTCCGCACCTGGTTCCGGGCCAGCAGCGGCAGCAGCACCTGGGTGAGCAGCAGCACGGCGCCGCTCACGAACTCGGGTCCGTGGACCGGGGTCCGGTCGACCGAGCACTCGGCCCAGCCCTCCCCGACGGGTGACTGCAGGTGCAGGACCAGCGCGGTCTTGGTCGTCGAGGACCCCCGGGAGCCGCGGAAGGGGGTGGCGAGCGGGAGCTCGACGGTGTGGACCCGCAGGCGCCAGGACTCGGACAACAGATACCTCCATGAGCCCCGAGCGGCGGATAGAGACCCCGGACGGGGTCAGCCCACCCCCCCGCGGCGCCAGCCATGCCCCCACACAACCGACCGCCGCGGCGCGCGCTTCGTGACACGCGCCGACGGTGATGAGGTACAGATAGTGTCGCAGCCATGTCGGACTCTGTGGCGCCGTTGGGCGTACGTTCTGAAGTGGGTCGGCTCCGGACCGTGATGCTGCACCGGCCGGGGAACGAGCTCAAGCGGCTGACCCCGCGCAACAACGACGCCCTGCTGTTCGACGGCCTGCCCTGGGTCGCCCGGGCCCAGGACGAGCACGACGCCTTCGCCGACGCCCTGCTCAGCCGCGACGTCGAGGTGCTCTACCTCAGCCGGCTCCTGGTGGAGACGCTGCACGAGGCCGATGCGCGGGCCACGGCCATCGAGCTGACCCTGACCGACATCAGGCTCGGGGACACGCTCCGCGCATTCCTGCACAGCTATCTGAGCGAGCTCAGCCCCGAGGACCTGGCCGAGGTCGTGATGGCCGGTCTGCGCAACGACGAGGTGCACAGCACCGGCAGCCTCGTGGCAGCCATGCACGCCCCCGACGACTTCCTGATCGACCCGCTGCCCAACCTGCTCTTCACCCGGGACTCCAGCGTCTGGATCCAGGACCGGGTGACGATCACCTCGCTGGCCATGCCGGCCCGCCGCCGGGAGACCCAGCTGACCGAGCTCATCTATGAGTTCCACCCGCGGTTCTCCGCCACCGAGCGGATCCACGGCTGGGAGAAGGAGTACCTCGAGGGCGGCGACGTTCTGGCCCTGGCCGACGGGGTCCTGGCCGTCGGCGTGGGCGAGCGGACCCGGCCCGCCGGGGCGGAGCGGCTGGCCCGGACGGTCTTCGAGGAGGGGCTGGCCCACACCCTGCTCGTGGTCCCGATCGACCAGGACCGGGCCACCATGCACCTCGACACCATCTGCACCATGGTCGACGTGGACGCGGTCGTGATGTACCCCAACGTGGCGCACCGGCTGGCCGCGGTCACCGTACGCCCCGGGGACGGCCACGACCTGCGGATCGACCGGCCCGCGCCGTTCCTGAAGGCTGCCGCCCGGGCGATGGGCATCGAGGAGCTGCGGCTCATCGACACCGGGCTAGACCCGGTCACCGCCGAGCGAGAGCAGTGGGACGACGGCAACAACACCTTGGCCATCGAGCCGCGGGTGGCGATCGCGTACGAGCGCAACATCGAGACCAACGAGCGGCTCAGCGAGTCCGGGATCGAGGTCATCGCGATCTCCGGCTCCGAGCTGGGCTCGGGGCGCGGCGGCCCCCGCTGCATGTCCTGCCCGGTGAGCCGGGACCCGATTCCCGCCTGATCGTCCCGGGCCGAGGGCTCAGCCGGCGGCGGCCACCGGCGTCGAGCGCTCGGCCGCCGACGCAGTGCGCTCAGCCGCCGACGGCAGGGTCAGGACCGGCGCGAGCGGGGCCGGGCTGTTGATGAGTCCCGGCGTCCAGCCCGGGTCGGACTCGGCCAGGATCTCTGCCGCCCGGTCCGGGTAGTCGGTGGTGAACCCGGTCACGCCGAGGTCGCGGCAGGTCCGGATGTCCTCGTCGCTGTTCACCGTCCACACGTGGACGCGGTGGCCCTGGGCGCGCGCCCGGGCCACGTAGTCCGGGTCGCTCTTGATCAGCCTCAGGTCCGGTCCGGCGACGTCAACCCCGCCGGGCAGGTCGCCGTCGGACCAGCGGCCGAACTCGGTCTGGATGAGCAGCGTCCGCTCGACCCCGGGCAGCAGCTCGCCCAGCCGCTCCACCGCCTCGGGAGAGAACGAGATCACCTGGACCGGGGAGCCGGCCAGGTCCCAGCCGTACGCGTGCAGCTGCTCGGCCACCCGCGCCTCGATCTCGAGTCCGCACGGGTTGGGGTGCTTGGTCTCGATCACCAGGCTGACCGGGATACCGTCCGCCCGGGCGTCGCGGACCATGACGAGCAGCTCCTCCAGGGTGACCAGCTCACGTTGCGCCGCCGTCGGCCGACGGACGCGCCGGGAGCCGAAGTCGACCTCCTTGAGCTGGGCCACGGTGAAGTCCCGCGCCTGGCCCGTCCGGGTGGAGGTCCGGTCGATGGTCAGGTCATGGAGGCAGATGAGCTGGTCGTCCGCGCTGAAGTGCACGTCGCATTCGACCGCGATCTCCAGCCCTGTCCGGGCGGAGAGCTCGATGGCGGCCTGGTAAGAGGCCCTGGTCATCTCGGGCTGCCGGGAGGAAAAGCCCCGGTGCGCGATGATTGTCAGCACAAGACCAGCGTGACACGCCGATTCCGGCGACGGGAGGGAAACCGCGTGTCGCCAGGGTGAAGACTCGGTGAACCGCGGAAAACCCCTCAGCCCCGGCTCAGCCGGGTCGCACCTTGCCGGCCCGGTCAGGCCTCGATCGGACGACCGGTCTCGGCCCAGCCGTGAGTGCCGCCGTCGAGGTTGACGGCCTCCCGGCCGCGGCTGTTGAGAAACTGGGTGACCTGGGCCGACCGACCGCCCACGGCGCACACACAGACCACGCGATCGGGGATCTCGTCCAGCCGGGCCACGACCTGGTCCATGGGCAGGTGGACCGCCCCCGGAATACGGCCCCCGGCCCATTCCTCGTCGGTGCGCACGTCGATCAGGGTCCAGCCCTGGCTCACCAGGTCGGGGACGTCAGCCGGGTGCACGGTCGGGATCTCAGGAGAGAACATGCCTCCAGCCTAACGACCGGCGGGGCGTTTTCACCCGCCGCGGTAGCTACTTGAGCAGCCGCGAAAGGCGCCGGTCGGCCAGCTTCTTGCCGCCGGTCTGACAGGTGGGGCAGTACTGCAGGGAGGAGTCGGCGAAGGAGACCTCCGCGATCTCGGTCCCACAGACCGGGCAGGGCAGACCGGTTCGGCCGTGCACCCGCATCCCGGACTTCTTCTCCCCCTTGAGGTCCTTCGCGGCCAGCCCGTGGGCTCGGGTGATCGCGCCGGCCAGCTCTGTCTGGATGGCGGCGTACAGGGTGCCGAGCTCGGTCTCGGTCAGCGAGCTGGCGGGCTTGAAGGGGCTGAGGTGGGCCGCGTGCAGGATCTCGTCGGAGTAGGCGTTCCCGATGCCGGCGATGGTCCGCTGGTCCTTCAGCACCCCCTTGAGCTGGGCCCGGCCCGCTCCGGCCAGCACGGCGGCGAGCGCGGCCTGGTCGAAGTCTGCGGTCAGTGGGTCGGGGCCCAGGGTGGCGACCATGGGGATCGCCATCGGGTCGGCGACGACGTGCACCGCCAGCTTGCGCTGGGTGCCGGCCTCGGTCAGGTCGAAGCCCGAGCCGTCGTCGAGCACGACCCGGAGCGCCAGCGGGCCCCTGCCGGGCCGGGCCGGGGCCTCGGGCAGGGCATCCCGCCACCGGAGCCACCCGGCCCGGGCCAGGTGGAAGACCAGGTGCAGCCCCTGGGTGGAGATGTCGATGAACTTGCCGTGCCGGCTGACGCCGTCGACCTCCAGCCCGGCGAGCACCGAGAGCGGCGGGTCGTAGGTCTTCAGGGCGCTGAACGCGGCCAGGTCCACCCGGGCGATCGCGTGCCCGACGATGCGCTCACTGAGGAACCGGACGAGCGACTCCACCTCGGGCATCTCGGGCATGCAGACATTATGGGCCGGGCGTCTCCCCCAGGGCAGGGGGTACGGTCCAGTCCGGCGCCGGCAGCGCGAGCGCCCGCTCCAGCCGGGCCACGTAGGCCAGCCGACCGATCTCGACCACCCCCAGGCTGCCGAGGTGCTCGGTCCGCCACTGCACGTCGAGCAGCCGCCCCTCGACCCCGTCGCGGGTGAGCAGCTGGACCAGGCCGACCAGGGCCACCTTGGAGGCGTCCCGGCCGATGTCGGGGCGGTGGAACATCGACTCCCCGGCGAACAGGCCGCCCACCGAGACGCCGTAGAGGCCGCCCGCCAGCTCACCCTCCTCGGTCCAGGCTTCCACGGAGTGCACGATGCCCCGCTCGTGCAGCCGTCCGTAGACC
>JBBQAB010000622.1:0-2815 GCA_038198385.1 Propionibacteriales bacterium | reverse complement strand
GAGACCGGACGCGGTCAGCGGGCCTGGGAAGCCGCGATGGCGTCCCTGCACGAGGTCGACCGGGTCTTCAGCACCTATCAGGCGGACTCTTTTGTGAGCCGTCTGGACCGCGGCGAGGTCAGGGTCGAGGACGGGCCGCCCGAGGTGGCCGAGGTGCTGGCCCTGGGGGAGCAGGCGGCCCGCGAGTCCGGAGGTGCCTTCTCGGTCTCCCGCCCCGGACCCGACGGGCGGGTGGCCCTCGACCCGAGCGGGGTGGTGAAGGGCTGGGCCGTCGAGCGGGCGGCCCGCTGGCTGGAGGAGCTGGACGGGACCGACTTCTGCCTGTCGGCCGGCGGGGACATGGTCTGCCGGACCCGGGGGGCCGACGACGAGCCCTGGCGGATCGGGATCGAGAGCCCGTTCGACCCGAGCCGGCTGGTCGCCACGGTCCCGGTCCACAACGGCGCGGTCGCCACCTCGGGCACCAGCCGGCGCGGCCAGCACCTGGTCGACGCCCGGACGGGCGTCGTCCCCAGCGGGGTCGCCTCCGTCACCGTCATCGCCGCCTCGCTGACCTGGGCCGACATCGACGCGACCGCCGCGTACGCCCTGGGGTCCGAGGCCGCCCGCTGGCTGTCCACCCGACCCGGGCGTACGGGGCTGGTCGTCTGGGCCGACGGGTCCACCACCCTCGTGGGGCCGGGTCACGCCGGCTGAGCTGTCCTGGTCCGGGTGACCGGTTCCACCACACGTGACCACCGCACCTCCGCCCGCCATGAGCCGGGGCCTGACGCTGCTCCTCGCCGTCGCGGCCGGCGCGGCGGTCGGCGACCTCTACTGGTCGCAGCCGCTGCTGGACTTCATCGCCGGCGACCTGCGCTCGGCGACCACGACCGCGGGCTGGCTGGTCCGGCCACCCAGCTGGGGCACGCCGTCGGCATCCTGCTGGTCGTCCTCCTGGGGGACGTGGTGAACCGACGCCGGCTCATCCCGCTGATGATGCTGCTGGCCGCCGTCGCCCTGGTGCTGTGCGCGGCCGCGCCCAGCATGGGCCTGCTGCTGGGCGCCATCACCCTGCTGGGAATCACGACCGTGGGTGGTCAGCTGCTGACCCCGCTGGCCGGTGACCTGGCCGAGGACCACCGCCGCGGACAGGTGGTCGGCACCGTGGTGTCCGACCTCCTGACCGGCATCCTGGTCTCCCGCTCCGTCAGCCGGCTGGCTCTGGGGGTCTGGGCGGTCGGGCGCCGAGGTCCGCTGTTGATCGGTGACCCGCCGGCCTCGCCGACCGGCGGGTAGCCCGGGCGCGGCAGACGGCTACGGTGGGACCTCCCGACCGAGTCAGCGAGAGATCCCGTGTCCGACAGCCGCATCTTCGAGCTCCGCACCTACTACGCCGAAGCCGACCGGCTCGGCGACCTGGAACGGCGTTTCACCGACCATACAGTCGCGCTGTTCGCCCAGCACGAGATCGAGGTCCTGGCCTTCTGGCGACCGACCGACGGTCCCGGAGCCGACTCGACCCTGGTCTACCTGCTGGCGTTCCCCGACCGGGTGGCCGCGGACACCTCGTGGGAGGCCTTCCGGGCCGACCCCGACTGGCAGCGGGCCAAAGACGCCTCCGAGGTGGACGGACCGCTGGTGGCCCGGATCGAGAGTGTGTTCCTGGCCCCGACCGCCTACTCGCCGCTGCGCTGAGGATTCTCCGGCTCAGTGTGGCGCGCACCCGGGGCGCCGTTCGGCGTACGCGGCTCGCTGGGGACGAAGGACGGGTCGGGCACGATCCGGAAGGGTGACGTGGTGGGTGACTCCAGCTGGGCCAGCAGGTCGGCGGTCCAGGCCGTGACCTGGTCCCAGTCGCGGTAGTCACCCGCGTAGGTACCGGTGGCCAGCCATCGGGCGACCCGGCTGGTCGCCCGGCCGGACTCGAGCCGACCCCCGAAGGTGACGGGTGGCCGCAGCCCCAGCCGGTGGGCAATCCGGGCGACGGCCCGCGGGGTGCCCACGTTCGCGAGGTCGAACCCCTCGCCGCAGGGTCCGCTCTGGAACAGCCGGACCGGACGGCTGCGGAGGGCGCTGGCCTCGCGTCGCAGGAAGCGCAGGGCGCACCGCTCCCATCGGCCCAGGTAGAGGGCGCTGCCGACGACGACCGCGTCGAAGGCCTCGGCCGACGGTGCCTGGACGCACGGGACGACCTGGACCTGGTGACCGGCCGCCGTCAGCTGGCCGCCCACCCGTTCGGCGATCTCGGCGTTGGAGCCCATCCGGCTGGCGTAGGTCACGAGGATCTTCACGGTGCTTCTCCTGGATCAAGGGACTCGCTCCCATCCTGACCCTCAGCGGGGCGTCGCCACCACGGTCCTAGGTCCCGCGTGGCGGGTCCTTGGTCCCACCCGGACGCTCAGCGCAGCAGCGCAGCGGCGGTGGGGAAGAGCTCGGCGACGATCCCGTTGAACGCGTGCATCCGGAGCGCCGTGGCGCAGAGCTCGGCCCAGCCGGCCTGGTCGTCGTGGGTGTGGTGGAGCCACTCACCGGCGGTCCAGGCCGCCGCGGCCGCGTCGGCGGAGCGGGCCTGGGGGGCACAGACCGCCGCCACCGCGTAGAGCGTCTGGCCCGGGCTGTGGGTGACCGCCTCGTCGATGTGGGCCAGCAGCGTGGCCCGCAGCCGAGCGAGGACCTTGGCCCGCTCCGGTGCGGGCCGGGGCTGGTCGACCAGGTGGTCGTCCAGGATGACCTTCAGGATGCGGGGCATGGGGAGCCGGACGACCCCGACGAGATGGGCGGAGGACTCCACCAGGCCCGCTTCGGTGGGCAGGTCGACAGCGGCGGCGACCAT
>JBBQAB010000621.1:0-3299 GCA_038198385.1 Propionibacteriales bacterium | reverse complement strand
TGATGCCGGCCAGGATCTCGTTGTCGTCCTCGCTCAGGGCCAGCGCACTGAACAGGATGCCGTCGACCATCTGCATCCGCGGTCCCCGCAGCAGGCTCAGCTCCCGCTCCCGGTCGGCCCCGGACTGGGCGATGATGACAGAGAGGTCCTGGGTCTCAGCCGCCCGCACCACGACGTCGGCCAGCTCGGCGAAGTAGGCGTTGGTCAGGTCGGGGACGATCAGGCTCACCAGCCCGGTCCGGCCCGAGCGAAGACCACGCGCACTGAGGTTGGGCTGGTACTGCAGCACGTCGATCGCGTCCTGCACCCGCTTGCGGGTCGCGGGCCGCACGTGCGGATAGTCGTTCAGGACGTTCGACACCGTCTTGATCGACACCTCGGCGAGCCGGGCGACGTCGTGGATGGTGGGCGGCATAGGGGCTCCCCGGCGAGGACAAGTCGTCAGGAGCACGTTACAACGTTGTAGAGGCCCTCGTCTGCCCTTTTCCGCGGGTCATGCCGTGTGGCGGCGGTCAGTACCAGCCGTGCGAGCTCTTGAAGCCCCAGGCCCCGCAGGGGCTGCCGTAGCGGCCCTTCATGTACTGCACGCCCCAGATGATCTGGGTCGCGGGGTTGGTCCGCCAGTCGCTGGCCACGGTGGCCATCTTGGAGCCGGGCAGGGCCTGCGGAATGCCGTACGCCCCCGAGCCGGCGTTCGTCGCGTGGATGTCCCAGGCGCTCTCACGCATGATGATGTTGTTGAAGCAGCTGAACTGGTCGGCCCCGTAGCCGTACTTGCTCTGCAGGATCTGGCGCGCCATCGACTTGGGGTCGGCGGTCCCAGCGGTGTAGCGCTGCTTCGCGACGGCCTTCGCCTGGGCAGCCTTCTTCGCCTTCGCGGCGGCAGCCTTCTTCGCCTTCGCGGCGGCGGCCTTCTTCGCCTTCGCGGCGGCGGCCTTCTTCGCCGCAGCGTCGGCGGCGGCCTTGGCGACCCGGGCCTTCGCGGCTGCCGCCTTCGCGTCGGCCGCGGCCTTGGCCCGGGCGACCGCCTTGGCCTTGCGGGCGGTCTCGGCCGTCCGCAACTTCTCCTGCTGCTGGGTGATCGAGCGACTCGCCTTGTCCAGGGCGGCCGAGCGCTGCGCGGCCGTCCGGGCGGCGGCCGCCGTGATGGCGGCCCGGTTGGCGCTGCGGGTGAGCTCACCGGCCTGGTCGTCCCGGGCGGCGGCGGCCGCGGCGGAGACCGCGGACGCAACCTCCGAGGGCAGAGCCACCGAGGTGACGGGGCCCGCGGCCGCCTGCTGGTCGGCGGCGGGGCTGCTGAGCCCGGCCACGGCCACGGTGGCCGCGAAAGCGGCACACCCCAGCCCGGCGATGGCATGAGAGACGAGTCGGCGCACGGCCTCACGATGCCACAGGGCCGTTATCGAAAAGAAATCTTTGGTCCGATCCTGAGCAGCTTGTGAGCGCAGCCACGGGAATCTTGAGCAGAATGTGACCAACCCCACCCGACGGGTCGTATGGCGCCCGCCGGGCGGAGCCGGTAAGGCGTCGCACTCAGATCGCGATGTCCTCCAGCATCTCGGTGACCAGGGCCGCGATCGGGGAGCGCTCCGACCGGTGCAGGGTGATATGGGCGAAGAGCGGGTGGCCCTTCAGCTTCTCCACCACGGCCACCACACCGTCGTGCCGGCCGACGCGGAGGTTGTCGCGCTGGGCGACGTCGTGGGTGAGGACTACCCGGGAGTCTTGGCCGATCCTGCTCAGGACGGTCAGGAGCACGTTGCGCTCCAGCGACTGGGCCTCGTCCACGATCACGAAGGCGTCGTGCAGCGACCGCCCCCGGATATGGGTCAGCGGGAGCACCTCGAGCAGCCCGCGCTCCAGGATCTCCTCTATCACGACCTTCGAGGTGACCGCACCCAGGGTGTCGAAGACGGCCTGGGCCCAGGGCGCCATCTTCTCCCCCTCACTGCCGGGCAGATAGCCGAGTTCCTGGCCGCCCACCGCGTACAGGGGGCGGAAGACGACAACCTTGGCGTGCTGCCGGCGTTCCAGCACCGCCTCGAGCCCGGCGCACAGAGCCAGCGCCGACTTCCCGGTGCCGGCCCGGCCGCCGAGGGAGACGATCCCGATCGACGGGTCCAGCAGCAGGTCCAGGGCGACCCGCTGCTCGGCGGAGCGACCGTGCAGCCCGAACGCGTCCCGCTCGGCTTTGACCAGCTTGAGCTCCTTGTGCGGGGTCACCCGGCCCAACGCCGAGCCGCTGCCGCTCAGCAACACTACCCCGGTGTGGCAGGGCAGATCCCGGGCCTCCTGCAGGTCGAGGACACCCTGGTCGTAGAGCTGGTCGAGCTGGCCGGAGCTGATGTCGACCTCGGTCATGCCGGTCCACTCGGTCTCGACGGCGAGCTCGGCCCGGTACTCCTCGGCCCGCAGGCCGACGGCAGAGGCCTTGACCCGCATCGGCAGGTCCTTGGAGACCAGGGTGACGTCGTGACCCTCCGCGGCGAAGTTGAGCGCGACGGCGAGGATCCGGGCGTCGTTGTCGCCCCGTCGGAAGCTGTCCGGGAGGGCGGAGGCGTCGGTGTGGTTGAGCTCGACGTGAACCGTGCCGCCTTGGTCGTTGACGGGCACCGGGGCGTCCAGCCGACCGTGCGCGATCCGCAGGTCGTCGAGGTGTCGCAGCGCCGTCCGAGCGAAGTACCCCAGCTCGTTGTGGTCGCGTTTGGCCTCCAGCTCGGTGATGACGACGATCGGCAGGACCACGTCATGCTCGGCGAACCGGCGCAGAGCGTGGGGGTCGCTCAGCAGCACGGAGGTGTCGATGACGTAGGTCAGGCGGCGGGACGAAGTAGACACGGGTCTGCCCTTCTTCGGGGCCGCACGCCAACCGCGTCCGGCCCCACGGTCACGTGGTCGGCCGGCTCGGCTCCCGGACCGCGTACGGTCCGGGGTTACTGCCCGTCGCTCGACGGTGCATGCATCGCCTCCCGGGCGGACCGCTTCCCCACGGCCCGCACCTATGACGCTACGACCGCCGCGGGCCGCGTACCGCACGGCACGCCGTATCTTCACGCGGTCGTCACCTGAGGTGGACCTGGCCGACCGACCGGCCGGTTCCTGTCTCAGCGCCAGAGCTGATAGCTGAAGAGGAACACCGGCGACCCGGTGCTGGGCCGGGTCTGCACGGTCAGGACGCCGATCTCGAGATCGCTGGTCAGGACGCAGACCACGTCACCAGACCGCGCGCCACGAAGGCTGACGACGGGGTCGCTACGCCGGGGCAGCGACGCGACGCAGTCGGCTCGGTCACCCGCTCC
>JBBQAB010000620.1:0-17084 GCA_038198385.1 Propionibacteriales bacterium | reverse complement strand
GGCGACGATGGCCTGGACGAGGACGAGCAGCCCGCCCCCACCGAGGCCCTGGACGGCCCGGGCGGCGATCAGCCAGTCCATGTCCGGGGCCACCCCGCCCAGGACCGACCCGGCTACGAAGACGAGCAGCCCGACGACCACTAGGCGACGCCGGTCGACCATGTCGCTCAGCGTGCCGTAGAGGGGCATGGCGACGGTCGCCGCCAGGACGTACGCCGTGGTCACCCACAGCATCTGGCCCACGCCGTCCAGCTCGCCGACGACGGTGGGCAGGGCGGTGGCGAAGACGGTCTGGTCGAGCTCGGAGATGAGCAGGCCGGCCATCAGCCCCGCGAACACGAACGCCAGCTGGGTGCGCGTAGCGGTAGGGACCGATTGGACTTCCGCGCGAGCGGATGCCTTGTCGAGATCCGGGGTTGCGGCGACGTCCTCGCCCGCTCCAGCCGTACGGCGTGGCATCGCCCCTGCTCCCCCCGCTCGGCCCGCAGTCCGGGCGTCGCCTCGATGCTAGGAGCGGGGGTCAACCCGTCGGGGCACGACGCGTTGCGCCCCGACCGGTCCCAGCGGCACGAACGCGGTGTCGTGCCGCTGGAGGGCCTCGAGCTGCTTGGGCTCGGGCGCGGCGTTCGCAGCGCTCGCGGCGTTGCGGGCCTCCTGCCTTCGGCGGTCACGGGCAGGCGGGTCGTGTCGGACAGGAGAACTCCTCGAGATCGGTAGCGCTGACACCAGGAAGGACGCCGCCCACCCCTGGACCGTCACGCCCTCCGTCGAAGTTGTAGGAAGAAGCGTCGACGTCAGCGCGACCGGGTCTTGGCCAGCCAGAGGAGACCGAGAAACGGGAGGACGAGGGGGACGAAGCCGTACCCGATCCCGTAGACCGACCACACGGTGGCCCGGGGGAAGGCGGCGGGGTTCACGACACTGGCCGTGCCGACCGAGAGCACCCCGACCAGCTCGACCAGGATGGCCACCCAGGCCACGCGCCGCGAGGCGCGGGTGCTGCGGGCCAGCGTGACGGTCGCCACGATGTAGACCGCGGCCGCTACGGCGGACAGCAGGTAGGCCAGCGGCGCCTCCCCGTAGCTCGTGACGAGCTGGACACCCGCCCGGGACGCCGCCGCGAGCGCGAACAACCCGTAGAGGGCCACCAGCACCCGGCCCGGACCGCGGTTGGTGCGTGCGCGTAGGGGCCGGTGAGAGGGTTCCTCAGGTGCGGTCATCGGGTCGGGCACGGTCATCTTCTCCTCAGCCGACTGGGGTCCACAGGACCTGCAGACGCAACGTCATGGCCAGCACCCCGAGCGCGGCGATCGCCATCACCACCCCGGAGAACCGGGTCCGCTCGCTGTTGGCCCACAGCCAGGCCACCGGGACCAGCACCACGATCCCCAGCAGGTAGCCGATGGTCGTGGCCAGCTCGGCCGGTCGGAAGCCCAGCCCCAGACGGACCCCAGCCACCAGGGACTGGGCCACCGTGGCCAGCTCGACGAGGGCCGCGAACAGCAGCTGGGCCTGGCCCGGAGGCTTGTCGGCCAGGGCCGTCAGCAGTCCCCAGACCACCGCCGCTCCCGACAGCGCCACCACCACGTAGGCGAGGATGTCGATCATGAGGTTGCTCGGGTCGCCACGTCGGCCCACGCTACCCGAGTCGGCCGGCCCGGCGTCGGGCAGCGGGACAGCCACCAGAGGAGAGCCGATGAAAGCGTCTGACTGGCAGGAGGACAGCACCCGCTGCTGGCTGGACCGGTTGGAGGGTCTGGAGGTGCAGCTCGGTCCCGTCTCGGAACGGCTCTTCGTGCCCGCCCGGCTGCGACCCGGTCAGCACGTGCTCGACGTGGGCTGCGGCCCCGGCTCGACGACCATCCCGGCGGCCGGCCGGGTCGGACCCTCCGGTCAGGTGACCGGGGTCGACATCTCCCCCGGCATGATCGAGGCGGCCCGGCACCGTCCGGGCGGGGACCGGGTCCAGTGGCGGGTCGACCAGGCCGTCTCGGGCACGCTCCAGACGGGTCCGGTCCGGGCCCTGCTGGAGAACCAGCCCGAGGACGTCCGCGCCGCCCTGGCCGGGCCCTGGCTCCGCACCACGACGGGACCGGAGTGGCGCTGGGCGGCGGCTTCCTCCCCGTGACCGCCCGCGCCGGCACCTCTCCTGGGTCATGATGGACAGATGATCGTGCGTGGGGTGGCCGGTGGGGCGGCCGTGTTCGAGGCAGTGCTCCCCCACGGCGGTCACCCCGACCAGCTGGCCTGGGACCGGGGCTGGGTGGTGCGGCGGCCGTTCGACGCTGCCCTCGAGTCCGGCGAGCTGCTGCTGCGGCTCGAGGTGGCCCCCCGCGACGGCGAGACCCGACCGAGACGGCCCCGTCGCAGCCAGGACCCGGGCCTGGTCATCCCGCCCGGTGTCGAGCCCGAGGTCCGTCAGCGGCTCGCCGCGTACGCCGTGGTGCTGTCCGAGCGGGGCGTGCTGGCCACCGAGTACTCGGCCCGCACGGCCGTGTCCGGGCGATGGGGCATGCCGGGAGGCGGACTGGACGCAGGCGAGCAGCCCGAGGCGGCCGTGCTCCGCGAGGTGGCCGAGGAGACCTCCCAGGCGGTCACCCTGACCGGTCTGGTCCGGGTCCAGACCTCGCACTGGGTCGGACGGAGCCCGCGGGACACGATCGAGGACTTCCACGCCGTACGCCTGATCTACACCGCCACCTGCGCCGAGCCCGCCGACGCCGTCGTCATCGATCTGGGCGGCACCACCGAGTCAGCACGGTGGCTGCCCGTCCGGGACTGGCGCAGCCTGCGCTGGACCCACAACTGGGCCCAGGTGCTCACCGAGCTGCTGCCGACCCCCTGACCGGCCAGCCACCGTCGCGAGCGGGTGAGGATGGCTCACAGGGTGACGGTGGTCAGGCAGAACGGGTGGCCAGCCGGGTCCAGCAGCACCCGCCACAGGTCCGGGACCCGCTGATGCTCGGCGGCGACCTCCCGCGCCCCGAGGGCCACGGCCCGCTCGACCGACTCCGGGAGGTCGGCCACCGACACGTCCAGATGCATCTGCTGCAGCTGACCGGGGAGGGGCCAGGTCGGGGCGAGGTAGTCCTCGGTCCGCATGAAGGTCACGAAACGAGCACCGTCGGTCACGGCGACGAGGCTTCCGTCCTCGGGCGCGTACGCCGTCCGCATCCCCAGCAGCGGGCCGTAGAAGGCGGCCAGGGCCGCCGGGTCGGGACAGTCCAGCGAGATCGGGGCCAGGGTCCCGACCGGCGTCACCGGGTCGGGCGGATGCTCAGCAGAGGCGGTCATGACCTCACTGTGGCACCGCGGACTGACAGCCCGCCCCCACCCACCCCAGATCCAGGCGGACCGGCTCGGGCCGCCCAACCCCCGGGGCGGACCGGCTCAGGCGCCCAACCCCGGTCGGACCGTTCAGGCCGAGGTGTTGATGTCGCCGAGCAGGTCCTGGCGCGTCAGCACGCCGACCGGCTTGCCGTCGTCCAGCACCAGCAGCGCGTCGCTCTCGACCAGGGCGTGCACGGCTCCGCTGACGGGCTCGCTGGCCCCGACGACCGGCAGTGGCTGCTCCATGGCGGCGTCGACCGGGTCCGAGGGCCGGACCCGACCGGAGAACAGGGCGCCGAGCAGGCCTCGCTCGCTGACCGACCCCACGACCTCGGCCGCCATCACCGGCGGCTCGGCCCGGACGACCGGCATCTGCGAGACGCCGTACTCGCGCAGGATGGCCACCGCCTCGGCGATGGTCTCGTTGGGGTGGGTGTGCACCAGCGTGGGCAGGTCGCCGGACTTCTCCCGGAGCACGTCGCCGACGGCCCGGACGGAGTGGTCGCCGGAGACGAACCCGTAGCGGGTCAGCCAGGCGTCGCTGAACACCTTGGTCAGGTAGCCCCGGCCTGAGTCGGGCAGCAGCACCACGATGACCGCCTCCGGGTCGTCGATCTCGTGGGCCAGCCGGATCGCGGCCGCGGTGGCCATCCCGCAGGAGCCGCCGACCAGCAGCGCCTCCTCGCGGGCCAGCCGGCGGGTCATGGCGAAGGAGTCGCCGTCGGAGACCTCGATCACCCGGTCGCAGATCGTCCGGTCGAAGGTGGTGGGCCAGAAGTCCTCCCCCACCCCCTCGACCAGGTAGGGGCGACCGCTGCCACCGGAGTAGACCGAGCCGGTGGGGTCGGCGCCGATGACCTGCACCCGGCCCCCGGACACCTCCTTCAGGTAGCGTCCGGCACCGCTGATGGTGCCCCCGGTGCCGATTCCGGCCACGAAGTGCGTGATTCGGCCGTCGGTCTGGGCCCAGATCTCGGGCCCGGTCGTCTCGTAGTGGCTCAGCGGGTTCTGCGGGTTGCTGTACTGGTCGGGCTTCCAGGCCCCCTCGATCTCGCGCACCAGCCGGTCCGAGACCGAGTAGTAGGAGTCGGGATGGTCGGGCTCCACGGCGGTGGGGCAGACCACGACGCGCGCCCCGTACGCGGCCAGCACGTTCCGCTTGTCCTCGCTGACCTTGTCGGGACAGACGAAAACGCAGGAGTAGCCCTTGGACTGGGCCACGATGGCCAGCCCGACGCCGGTATTGCCGCTGGTCGGCTCGACGATGGTGCCCCCGGGGAGCAGGAGGCCGTCCCGTTCGGCAGCCTCGATCATCCGGACCGCGATCCGGTCCTTCACCGAGCCACCGGGGTTGAGGTACTCCACCTTGGCCAGGATCAACGGCCGCGCCCCGCCGGTCACCCGGGAGAGCTGCACCAGGGGTGTGTTGCCGACAAGGTCGATGAGCGAGGTCACGTACTGCACAGGCCCGACTCTAGTGGGCCCGCGGCTGCTCACCCGGACGTGGCGAGAGCCGCCCCTTCCCGTCGGAAGGAGCGGCCCTCAAGTTCACACGCTGACGCACAGAGTCAGCGGCTAGGAGATCAGCGCCGGATGTAGGAGATCAGGCGCAGCATCTCGATGTAGAGCCAGACCATGGTCACGGTCAGGCCGAACGCACCCCGCCAGGACTCCTTCGCCGGCGCGCCCTGCTGGACGCCCCGCTCGATGTAGTCGAAGTCGAGGATCAGGTTGAGCACGGCGAGCACGATGGCGATGGCGGAGATGCCGATGGCCAGCGGGCTGACCGGGCCGACGATGCCGCCGCGGAGGCCGGTGCCGCCGGTGACCAGGCTGAAGACGAAGTTGACCAGCATCAGAGCGGCGAAGGCGATGGTCGAGAGGACCACGACCTTGGTGAACTTGGCCGTCACCCGGATGTTGAAGAACTTGTACGCCGCCAGGGTGATGCCGGCCGCGAAGAACGTGGCCACCACGGCCTGCGCGACGATGCCGGCGTACGTGGCTTCGAAGACCTTGCTGATCAGACCGATGAACACGCCCTCGATGGCGGCGTAGGCCAGCACCAGGGTCGGGGAGACGTTGCGTCGGAACGACACCAGCATGACGACGACGAAGCCGACGAGGCCGGAGAGGATCATGCCGGGGAAGTAGAGCGAGGTGGGAACGAGGTTCCAGGCCAGCGCCGCGGTCACGATCAGCACGCCCATGGTGACGGCGGTCTTGGTGACCACGTCGTCCATCGTCATGCGACCCTCGGACTGCTGCTGGACCGGCGCGCCGCCGAAGCCGGACGAACCGAACTGGTTGCCGTACGGCCCCTGGCCGTACTGAGGAGCTGCGGGTGTGAACGCGTCCTTCTTGGAGAGGATCGGGTTCGAACTACGCAACATGGATGGGGCCTCCTGAGTCGTGCACCGGGACCGGTGCAGTGGGTTCAGTCTAGTCAACGCCGTGCAGAACCCGGTTTGTTCCGGGGCTTTGAATCACCTAAGAACGGTCTGACCAGGGTTTTTGGCCGGAGTGCCCCCGGTGGGACTCGAACCCACACTGGGGCGGGTTTAAGCCGCCTGCCTCTGCCGTTGGGCTACGAGGGCGCCGCCGAGCCGCGGGCCGATCCTAGCCGCGCTCGGGTGCCCCCGGGGTTGCCGACCAGAGCCGACCGGCCGGAGGCGGGCCGCCGTCCGATCAGCGCCCGGCCGGGCTCGGGCTAGGGGTCGCGACCAGCCGGGCGCGGGTCGAGGCGGGCAGCCGGGTCGGGTCACCGGTGACGATGCGGTCCTCGACGACCACCCGGGCCTCAGGCAGGAAGTGCACCGGCTGGACCCCGGTGACCAGGCCCGTCGCGTCGTCGCGGAAGTAGAAGTAGACGTCGGCGCTGATCAGCGGAGGGGAGAACGGGGTGCTGAACGAGGTAATGGTCGGCTGCTTCACCCCACCCGCAGTGCCCTGCTGCATCCCGACGGTCCAGCTGCCATCGGCGTGCGCGACCACCCGGGGCCCGTCCTGGGCGTGGAAGTGTCCCCAGGTCAGCAGCCGGACGGGCGGGTCCGGCTGCTGCAGCGCGACGAGAGCCGACGCCGGCTGGTGCACCATCAACACGTCGACCCGGCGCAGCTTGGCCGCCCCCACCAGGCGGAGCGCCATCTCCTGCTCGGTCTCGGCCCGGTCCCGCGTCCGGTCGACCGTGAACGGGATCTGCCGCTCAGGGTCGTCGTCACCCAGCACCGCCAGTCCGGCCTCGCTGACCACCCCACCGTCCAGCACCACCATTCCGTCCGTCCGCATCTGGGTCTCGGTGATGTCGGAGTCGTGGTTGCCGGTCGCGACCACGAAGGGCACGCCGTCAGGGATCTGGGACTCACGTCGGATGCAGCCGCGCTCCACGGACAGACCCTGAACGGTGTCGTCACCCGAGCTGAGGACGATGCGCGGCTGGGCCACCCGGGCCAGGCGGGTGAGGAGCTGGGCCATCGCCTGGTTGCAGTGCAGGTCGCTGAAGCCCATCAGCATGGTCTCCCCGGGTGCGGCCCGGGGCAGCCGGCCCAGGCTGCGCGACAGGCTGACGGTGGCGTCCGCCACGTAGTGGTCCACCGACGCCTGCTCGCGCGCGGTCAGGATGGTGACTCCCTGGACCCCGCGGCCGAGCAGGTCCGACAGCAGCACGCTGTCCACGGTGAGACCGCGTACGTCTCCCAGGGCCACGGTGACCGGGATCCGGGTGCCGGCGGGGGTGGAGGGCACCAGGATCGATCCGACGGTGACCGCAACGACGGCCAGATAGACCCCCGCCGTACGCCGCCGGGTCAGGTGCCGCGCCACCCAGGGAGCCAGCAGCTGGTCGCGCAGCTTCCACAGCGCGAACGTCGCGAGCAGCACCCCTTCGGCCTCGACGGAGCGGACGACCGCGTTCTGGACGAGCCGCTCCACCATGCCCCGGATGGCGTCCTGCGGATCGTGGTAGAGCGCGGAGTAGGCGGCCAAGGTCTGCGGAGAGAGCAACGAGCCGACCCCTTGGGAGGCTGCCCCCACTCCGCCCACGATGACGTCCAGGCCGACCGGTGCCGCCGGGCTGGGCAGGTAGGCGTTGCCGATCGGACCCAGGTCGAGCTTCACCTCACCGGAGTAGGTGGCGGCGAACGTCACCTGGTGTGGTCCGAGATAGTCCGCCACCTGGGCGTGCCCCACGCCCCAGGCCACCGCGAACGGGGCGGCGGCCGCCGCCGCGACCAGGGTCAGCAGCAACGCCCGGAGGACGTTGCGCCGGACCGCGCCACCGGAGCGGGCGCGGGCGGCGTGTCGGGCCAACACCCCGGTCAGGCTGCGCAGCCCGCCCTCACTCCACGGGGTCGGACCGGGTGTACGGGCCCGCCGGTCGTCGGCGTTGGCCGAGGTGTTGTTCGGCCAGGGCTTGTTCGGTGAGGGGTTGTTCAGCGGGGGGCTGGGCGGCGGGGGGAGATCCGTGGCGGGGATGTCCGGCTCGGGGGGCGCCGGGGTGGTCATCGCGGTCAGGGCCCGCCGGCGGCCACGGGCCGCAGTGCGGTGGGGGTCACGGCGTTCCCGGCCGCGGTCACGGCCTCACCGCCGGGGTGTCCGGCTCGAGGTAGACCTTGCGGGCGTACAGGGCGTGGGCACCCGCCACCCGGTCCAGGAACAGCAGACCGGCGCAGTGGTCGATCTCGTGCTGCAGCGCTCGGGCCTCGAAGGCGTCGGTGGTGACCTGCACGGTCTCCCCGGTGCCGGGGAGCTGGCCCGAGACGGTCAGCCGGGTGGCCCGCTTCACGTCGCCGGTCAGGTCGGGGACCGACATGCAGCCCTCCCGGCCCTTCTCGTTGCGGCTCGCCTCGACCACCTCGGCGTTGACCAGCACGATCAGGCCGTGCCGGGTGCGGGCCTTGGGGTGCTCGGTCACGTCGACGCAGAACGCCTGGGCGGCCACCCCGACCTGCGGGGCCGCCAGCCCGACGCAGCCGGGTGAGACCTGCATGGTGGCGACCAGGTCGGCGCAGAGCTGGACCACGGCGGGGTCCGCGGGGTCCACGGCCGGACCGACGGCGGACAGCACGGCCTCCGGGGCGCGGACGACCTCGAGGACGCGGCCTTCGGGCAGCGTGGGAACGGTGAGGCTCACAGCTCGTCGCGCTCCACCAGACGCAGCGTGGCGTCCACCCCCAGCTCGGCCGACACCCGCGCCAGGTCGGTGCGGAAGGCCTCCGCGTCGGCCCCCGGGGCCAGGTCGACCTCGGCCAGCAGGACATAGAGGTCCCCGGCCAACCGGGTGGTCAGGTCGGTGATGTTGCCGCCGGCGGCGGCGATCAGCCCGGCGAGCCGGGCGACGATGCCCATCCGGTCCGCTCCGTGCACGGTGACCAGGTAGGTCTCCCCCGTCGCCGGCTCGGCGGGCTCGCCGGGCACCTCCCGGACCGAGACCATCAGCGAGCCGTCGACCAGCGGGGCCAGGGCGGCCTCGACATCGGCGGCGGGGGCCTGACCCCTGCAGACCAGGGTCATGGCGAAATGACCCCGCAGCCGGGTCATTGAGGAGTCCTCCAGGTTCATCCCGCAGGCCGCGAGCGCCTCCGCGGCCCGGGCGATGATGCCCGGCCGGTCGTGTCCGACGACGGTGATGGCGAGAGAGGTCATTGGCTCAGTCTCTCATCGACACCCCGGGCGACCGGGGCTTTCGTCTCAGGCGGCCCGCCGCAGCAGGTCGAGGGCGATCCCGTCCAGGATGTCGGACTCGCTGACCACGAGGCCGTCCACGGGCAGCCGGGCCGCCACCCGCTCCGCGATCAGGGCGCCGGCGGTGACGACGTCGGCGCGCTGCGGATGCATCGAGGGCAGGGCACGGATCTCCGCCACGGACCGGCGGCTGAGGTCGGTGAACATCTGGGCGAGGACGACGCTGGAGAGCCGGCAGCCGTGCACGAGCTCGCGGTCGTAGCGCTCCAGCCCCAGGTGCACCCCGGCCAGCGTGGTCGCGGTCCCGGCCACCCCGATCCAGGCGCCGACCCCGCCGAAATCCACCCCGCTGGAGTCCAGCAGCCCGTCGACGTACGCGGTCGCCCGGTCCAGGTCCGCTCGTACGGGCGGGCTGTCGGGCAGGAACCGCTCGGTTAGGCGGACCGAACCGATGTCGAGAGAGACGGCCGAGACGAGCGCCCCGGCGGCGGTCCCGACGATCAGCTCGGTGGAGCCGCCGCCGATGTCCATCACCAGCACCGGCTCGCCGTCGGGACGGACCCGGCTGAGCGCCCCGCTGAAGGACAGCCGCGCCTCCTCGTCGCCGGTGACGACCTCGGGCAGCACGCCGAGACGGGCGGAGATGCCGTCGAAGAACGCCTGCCGGTTGCGCGCGTCCCGGGCCGCGGAGGTGGCCACGAACCGGGTCCGCTCCGGACCGACGCCGGCCGCGCGGACGACCCCGGCGTAGCCGTCGACCGCGGCGAAGGTGCGTGTCAGGGCGTCGGGGTGGAACTCCCCCGTCGCGTCGACCCCCTGCCCGAGCCGGACGATCTCGGTCCGGCGGTCGAGGTCGACCAGCCGGCCGTCCTCGCCCCGCTCGGCGATCAGCAGCCGGATCGAGTTGGTGCCGCAGTCGACGGCCGCGACCCGGGTCATCGCGCGCCCTGGGCGTCCAGGCACGGCGTGGACCAGAACGCACCGATCGCCGCCAGGGCCTCGTCCCCGAGCGGGTTGACCCCCGCGCCCGCGGCCAGGGAGTGCCCGACGAGGGCGTGCAGGCACTTCACCCGGGTCGGCATCCCGCCCGCGCTCACCCCCGCGACCTCGGGCACCTGGCCGAGCCGGTCCCGGTCAGCCAGGTAGGCGCGGTGGGCCGCCCCGTACGCCCCGGCCAGGTCCTCGTCCTCCCCCAGCCGGGCGGTCATCTCGACCATCACGCCCTGGGACTCCAGGGTCGAGCAGGCGGCGGAGGCCCGGGGGCAGGTCAGGTAGTAGGTCGTGGGGAACGGGGTCCCGTCGGCCAGCCGCGGCTCGGTGGCCAGCACCGCCGGGCGCCCGCAGGGGCATCGGTAGGCCACCCCGGCGACCCCGCGCGGTGGGCGCTGCAGCTGGGCCGTGACGGCGGCCTCGTCGTCGGCGGTCATGGGCTCGTACATGGCGCCATCCTCGCAGGGTCGTCCGCGGCCGTGCCCTACGCTTCCGCTCATGAGCGGAGTAGCCGTCGTCGGCAGCATCAGCGTGGATCTCACGGCGTACGGCTCGCCCCTGCCCCGGCCGGGTGAGACGGTGATCGCCGACAGCTTCACCATGGTGCTGGGCGGCAAGGGGGCGAACCAGGCGCTGGCCGCGGTCCGGGCCGGGGCCGCCACCTTCATGGTGGGTGCGGTCGGGGACGACCTGTTCCGCGGGCTCGTCCTGGGCACCCTGGTTGACGAGGGGGTCGACACCGGTGCGGTGCAGGTCGTGGACGGCAGCACCGGCGTAGCCCACATCCGGGTCGACACGGCCAGCGGTGAGAACAACATCGCCATCATCGGCAACGCCAACTTCCGCCTCACCCCCGACCGGGCCGAGGCCGAGCTGCGCGGTCTCGCCGACCGGGTCTCGGTGGTGCTGGTCCAGCTCGAGGCCCCCCTGGAGAGCGTGGTGCGGATCGCCGAGGTGTGCCGGGGACTCGGCCTCAGCCTGGTCCTGGACCCCGCTCCCGCCCGGGAGCTGCCCGACGCGGTGTGGGCCGGGGTCGCGGTCGTGACCCCGAACGAGACCGAGGCCGAGATCCTGACCGGCGTCTCGGTGGTGGACGCCGACAGCGCCGAGAGGGCCGCCGCCTGGTTCCTGGACCGGGGCGTGGACACCGTGGTCATCACCCTGGCCGAGCGCGGCGCGATGGTGGTCCGCGCCGGGTCGGTCGAGGAGCTGCCCGCCCACCGGGTCGAGGCGGTCGACTCCACCGCCGCCGGCGACGCCTTCGCCGGGGCCCTCGGGGCCGGGATGGCCGCCGGCCTCAGCCAGGCCGACGCCGTCCGTCGCGCCCTGGCCGCCGGGGCCCTCGCGGTCACCGTCCGCGGCGCCAGCCCCAGCCTGCCCACCGCGGCCGCCGTGGACGCCTTCCTGGCCGAGCGGGCGTCCTGACCGCTCGCCGGTCCGCCCATCCACCCGATCCGCGGAGTCCCGGTGATCACCGTCGCCGCGGTCAGCCCGTCGCTGTACCTGACGTACGCGGTCGCGTCCCTGAACGTAGCCGAGATCCACCGCACCCCCGACCTCACCGTGGTGGCGGGCGGGAAGGCGCTTGCGAGCGCAGGTGGGCTCAGCGCCCGGACGGGCTCGCGGTGGGGGCCGGCGTCGGCTTGGTGTTGACCGTGATCGGGGGCACGTCGGCCGGGTTCGGGGCGGCCGGGGCCGGGTCGTCGGCAGCCTCCACCGAGCCCCAGAGCTTGGCGTACCAGGCGTCGGCCGGCGTGACCGGGGCGGGCGCCGCTGCCGAGGTGATCTCCACGCCGCCGCCCAGCGGCTTGCCGTCGGCCCCCACCACCTTGAAGCCTGTCTCCCCCGGCACCACCCAGCCGAGACGCTCGCGGGCCTGCGTCCGGATGTACGCGGCGTCGTCCCACCGACCGAGCTCGGACTGCAGGGTCGCGATCCGCTCCTGGGAGGCCGTGATCTGGGCCTGGGTGGCCGCGATCTCGTGGGCCTGGGCGTAGTAGACGCGCAGGGACGACGCGAAGGAGACGACCAGGACCAGCAGGACCACGACCAGGGCCACCGCCCGGGCCGTGAGGTTGGGGCGCACCCGTACGGCGCCGGACCCCTCCGCAGCCGCCGGAGCGGGTGCGGTGTCGCCCGGGCGAGGAGCCGGAGCGGAGCCGTGGTCAGAGGAACCGCGGACCGTCGTCCGGGGACGCGGCTTTCCCCGCCCAGGACCTGCGCCTGGGCGGGACGTCGACCGTGGACCAGCGGGCACGTACCGGCTCCCTCTACTCGGGCGAACTGCTCAGCAGACTGCTCGGCGAGCTACGCGGGCAGACTACTCACGGGTGGCTACTTGCCGGCGGTGAAACGCGGGAAGGCGCCGAACCCGGCGTAGCGGGCCGCGTCGTCGAGGTCCTCCTCGATCCGCAGCAGCTGGTTGTACTTCGCCACTCGGTCGGTCCGGGCCGGAGCGCCGGACTTGATCTGGCCACAGTTGGTCGCCACGGCCAGGTCGGCGATGGTCGTGTCCTCGGTCTCACCCGACCGGTGGCTCATCATGCAGCGGAAGCCCGCCCGGTGGGCCAGGTCGACCGCGTCGAGCGTCTCGGTCAGCGAGCCGATCTGGTTGACCTTGACCAGCAGGGCGCTGGCGGACTTCTCGTCGATCCCGCGCTGCAGACGGGTCACGTTGGTCACGAACAGGTCGTCACCTACGACCTGGACCTTGTCGCCGATCCTGGCCACCAGCGCGCTCCAGCCGGCCCAGTCGTCCTCGGCCAGCGGGTCCTCGATGGACACGATCGGGAAGTCGTTGACCCACTGCTCGTAGATCGCGGTCATCTCGTCGGCCGACTTCTGGCCGCCCTGCCAGCTGTACGAGCCCTTGTCGAAGAACTCGCTGCTGGCCACGTCAAGGGCGAGGGCGATGTCAGTGCCGGGCTTGAGGCCGGCCTTCTCGATCGCGGTGGTGATCAGCTCCAGGGCCGCCACGTTGGCCGGCAGGTTGGGGGCGAAGCCGCCCTCGTCGCCGAGCCCGGTCGACAGACCCTGCTTCTTTAGGACCGACTTGAGGGAGTGGTAGACCGTCGCGCCCATCTCCAGAGCGTCGCGGAAGGTCGAGGCACCGACGGGCGCGATCATGAACTCCTGCACGTCGACGTCGGAGTCGGCGTGCGAGCCGCCATTGACGATGTTCATCATCGGGACGGGCAGGGTGTGCGCGTTGGGGCCACCGACGTAGCGGTAGAGCGGCAGGTCCGCGGAGTTGGCGGCTGCGTGGGCAACGGCCAGGGAGACCCCGAGGATGGCGTTCGCGCCCAGCTTGCTCTTGTTGTCGGTCCCGTCCATGTCGATCATGGCCTGGTCAATCAGGCGCTGCTCGCTGGCCTCGTAGCCCAGCAGCTCGGGCCCGATGACGTCCACGACGCCGGCGACGGCCTTGCCGACGCCCTTTCCGCCGTAGCGGCTGCCGCCGTCACGGAGCTCGACCGCCTCGAAGGCGCCGGTGGAGGCGCCCGAGGGCACCGCCGCGCGCCCCTCGGAGCCGTCGTCGAGGATGACCTCGACCTCGACGGTCGGGTTGCCGCGCGAATCCAGGATTTCGCGTGCGCCGATGAACTCAATACTCGCCACGAGTGCTGCCTTTCGATGGTGCCCCGAGGTGACGGTCGTCAGCATCCGAGGCCTTGAGACCAGATGGTGACCTCAGCGTATCGGCGCAGGGGCATCCCACCGCCCAGGCCCTCGGGTGCGTCCGCGACTTTCACCGCCGACCCGACCCGGTCAGCGGCGCGGGCGCCGACCCGTCAGTGCGTAGACCGCGTTCACCCCGACGATGCCGGCCCAGACCAGGGCCACGCCGACCACACCGGGGTCGACGGCGCCGGCGGCGATCCCGGTGATGGGGATGGCGGCTCCCAGGGACACGACGCCCAGGACGAAGCGCTGCGTACGCCCCCGGTCGTCGTAGTCGATCTCGCGCCGGG
This sequence comes from Propionibacteriales bacterium, assembly GCA_038198385.1. Classification (GTDB taxonomy): domain Bacteria; phylum Actinomycetota; class Actinomycetes; order Propionibacteriales; family Propionibacteriaceae; genus Microlunatus. Next base: position 3,111 of record JBBQAB010000620.1, on the reverse strand, counting down.
CCCGTTCGTCCTGGGCCCGGAGCTCGGCCGTGCGGTAGGCGGCGAGCTCCTCCATCCGGTCGGCCAGGCCCGAGGCGATGGCGTCGTCGTAGTCCGATCCCAGGTCGATCCGCGCAGCACGAGCCGCCTGGGCGTCGCGCCGGAGCGGCTCGCTGGCGCCAGATCCCTGGACGGGCGTCTCGGTCATACCCGAACTGTAGGGCCGCCGGAGTCCGATCGTCAGCCCCCTGCGGGTGGGGACCGCGGTCACGCCGTCGGCGGTTCCGCCGAGGCCGTCGGTGCCGCCGAGGCCGCCACCTCGGCCGCGCGGACGTCGGCCTCCAGCGCGCGTACGGCGTGCCGCAGGGCCTGCTCGGCGTCCACCCCGGACGCCTGGGCCCGGGCCACCAGACCCATCAGCTCGGCACCGAGCAGCTCGGCGGCCACCGGCTCGTCGGGCAGGGTGAGGACCACCCGGCGGGAACGGGCCCGGCCGATGATCTTCTGCGCCCGGGCCAGGGCCGACAGCTGCTCCGGAATTCCCTGCAGGGCCGAGGTCCGGCCCTTCTCGACCGCCTTCCGCTGCTCCCAGGTGGCGTGCAGGTCCGCCGGGACCTCCTCGGCGGCGAAGACGTACGGGTGCCGGGAGACGAGCTTGTCCGCAATCCCGGCGGCTACCTCCTCTAGGCCGAAGCCGGGGTCCTGCTCACCGGCGATCTCGGCGTGGAAGACCACCTGCAGCAGCAGGTCACCGAGCTCCTCGCGGAGGTCGGCGAGGCTGCCCGACTCGATCGCCTCGACCGTCTCGCAGGCCTCCTCGACCAGGTAGGTGACCAGGGAGAGGTGGGTCTGCTCGGCGTCCCAGGGGCAGTCCCGGCGCAGCCGCGACATCACCGCGACCAGCCGTGCCACCTGCAGCAGCGCGGCGACCGGGGCCGACCCGTCGCCGGGGCGCGACACCGGGCTCAGCTCACTGGGGCGGGCCAGACGGGCTGGGTCCCGGCTGGGACAGGGACCCGGACTCGTCGCTGGCGATCACCTTCTGCGCGGGGTCGAGCACCCCGTAGCGCGGGTTCAGGCTGACGTCGGTGGCCTTGATGGCGGCCAGGTACTTCTCGGCCCCCAGCTTCTCGGCGGTGATCTGCTGGTCGGCCACCCCGTACGCCAGCGGCTTGGCGTCGGGCACCCCGAGCAGCGGAGCCAGGTTGCTCTGCCTGACCAGGGCGTCCCGCTCGGAGTCGGTGATGACGATGTTGTTGGCCGCGGCGATATTGGTGGCCATGGTGCCGGCGATGAGGACGTTGATCACGGCCTGCACCGCGACCTGCTGGTCAGGGAGGGCCTGGGCCACCCCCGCCTCAGCGGTCTTGAGCTCACCGGCCGTGATCCGGGTCCCGTCGACGTAGGCCACCACACTGGGCGAGGCGTTGCCGCAGCCCGCCGCCAGCAGGGTCGCCAGCGCCACACCCGCCATCGCCAGCCGGACCCGTCCTCGACGTTGAGACGTCATTGCCATCCTCATCTGTTGACCCGGCCATGGGTGACCCGGCACCTGGTGACCAACGGGTGCTGCCTGTTGACCGATTGGCTGATCTTACGAGACACCGCTGAGGGGGCCCCGCTCATCCGGCCCCGAACACGTCGCGGATTACCGCAGAGCACCAGTCCAGCAGCTCGGTGTCCTTGATCTGCGGACCGCCGATCGAGGTCGCCATCGGCTTGGGCACCAGGATGAAGCCCGCCGTCTCCTTGATCACGCTGCGCGGGTAGAGCCTCTTCAGCCGGAGCACCTTCGAGTCGGGCAGGTCCGAGGGTCCGAAGCGGACGAAGGTGCCCGAGGCGACGATCTCGGTCAGACCGGTCTCGCGGGCCAGCAGCCGGAACCGGGCCACTGCGAGCAGGTTGGTGACCTGGACCGGCGGTACCCCGTAGCGGTCGTGCAGCTCCGCCTCCACCGCCCTGACGTCGGCTTCGGCGCGGACCTCGGCGAGCCGCTTGTACATCTCCAGCCGCAGCCGCTCGGACTCGACGTAGTCGGTCGGCAGGTGGGCGTCGATCGGCAGCTCGATCCGGACCTCGGGTTCGGGCTCGCTGTCCTGACCCCGGAACTCCGCCACCGCCTCACCGACGAGACGGATGTAGAGGTCGAAGCCGACGTCGGCGATGTGGCCCGACTGCTCGCCACCTAGCATGTTGCCCGCCCCGCGGATCTCCAGGTCCTTCATGGCCACCGCCATTCCGGCACCCAGGTCGCTGTGGGCGGCGATGGTCGCCAGCCGGTCGTGCGCGGTCTCGGTCAGCGGCCGGTCGGGCGGGTACAGGAAGTAGGCGTAGCCCCGCTCCCGGCCGCGACCGACCCGCCCCCGCAGCTGGTGCAGCTGGGACAGGCCGAGCAGGTCGGAGCGCTCGATCAGCAGGGTGTTGGCGCTGGAGATGTCCAGCCCCGCCTCGACGATGGTGGTGCAGACTAAGACGTCGGCCCGACGCTCCCAGAAGTCCACCATCACCTGCTCCAGGCGCTGCTCGCTCATCTGGCCGTGGGCGGTCACTACCCGGGCCTCCGGCACCAGCTCGGCGAGCCTCTTGGCGGTCTTGTCGATGCTCTGCACCCGGTTGTGGACGTAGAAGACCTGACCTTCGCGCAGCAGCTCGCGGCGGATGGCCGCGGTCACCTGGGCCTCCTCGTAGGGCCCGGCGAAGGTCAGCACGGGGTGCCGCTCCTCGGGCGGGGTGGCGATGGTGCTCATCTCCCGGATGCCGGTGATGGCCATCTCCAGGGTGCGCGGGATCGGGGTCGCCGACATGGCCAGCACGTCGACGTGGGTGCGGAGCCGCTTGAGCTGCTCCTTGTGCTCGACCCCGAAGCGCTGCTCCTCGTCGATGACGACGAGCCCGAGGTCCTTGAAGGAGATCTCGCCCGAGATCAGCCGGTGGGTGCCGATGACGACATCCACTTTGCCGTCCTTGACCCCCTCCAGGGTGGCCTTGGTCTCGAGGTCGGACTGGAACCGGCTGAGCGGGGCCACATTGATCGGGAAGCCGGCGTAGCGGTCGGCGAAGGTCGCGTGGTGCTGCTGGACGAGCAGCGTCGTGGGTACCAGGACCGCGACCTGCTTGCCGTCCTGGACGGCC
>JBBQAB010000619.1:0-7374 GCA_038198385.1 Propionibacteriales bacterium | reverse complement strand
GCGGCTGAGCACCTCCGACGGCGACCTGGACGCCTCGCACGTCGTGGTCGCCACGGGCGCCTGCGCCACACCGTTCGTGCCGGCCTGGGCCGGGCGCGAGACGTCCACCCTCCCGATCACCCATTCGGTCTCCTACCGTCGGCCGGCCCCGTACGCGGGTCGGCGGGTCCTGGTCGTCGGCTCGGGCAACTCCGCGACCGAGGTGGCCGTCGACCTGGCCGCGAGCGGGGTCGAGGTCGACCTGGCCGTCCGCACCCCACCGGCCATCCTGAGGCGCGACGTGCACGGGCTGCCCACCCAGCCGCTCGGGATCGCCCTGCGGCACGCCCCCGCGGCGGTGGTCGACCCCCTCGCGGCCGCGACCCGGCGGCTGACCGTGCCGGACCTGACCGCGTACGGCCTGCCCGCGCCGGCCCGGCCCTACTCGCTGTTCCGGCGTACGTCCACCATCCCCGTCCTCGACCACGGCTTCGTGGCGGGGGTCCAGGACGGCTCGATCCGCATCCGGCTCGGTGTTGGGTCCCTGGACGGCGACGAGGTCGTACACGACGACGGGACCCGGACCCGCCCGGACGAGGTGATCGCCGCCACGGGTTACCGGCCCGGTCTGGACGGGGTGCTCGGCCCCCTGGGGTTGCTGGACCGCCACGGGCTGCCCACCTTCGGGTCGCGTGGGTCTGCAGGGTCCTCCGGGCTGTTCTCGGTCGGGATCTCGGTCCCGCTATCGGGGCTCTTGCGCGAGATCGGTCTCGACTCCCGGCATCTGGTCCGGGCTCTGCGGGCCGCCTGAGCCCCCTCCAGAACCTCGTTCGTACCAGAAGATCGCCCTCTCCAGAGATGTGCGGGGCGCACGTGACCCGCGACGGTCCGTGGCATGGTGGAGCTGTGACCGAGGACCAGAACGGCGAGGTCGGCCTGACCGCCGGCTACCGCCTCCCGTCGTCACGGGAGCACGAGATCGCCCTCGACACCGCCCCGGACCAGGACGGGCGCAGCAGTCTCGGGCGCGACGTCCTCGGGGAGATCCGCTGGTCTCTGACCGCCCCCTGGCTGTGGTTCTCCGGGGTCATCTTCAACCTCGTCCTGGCGGTGGGCTGGCTCTTCTACGAGCCGCTCCGGGGCCGCCCGCACGGCGACTGGGCGATCATCGTCGGCACCTACTTCGCGGTCTGGATCCTGGCCGACGTGACCACGACCAACGTGCTGGGCGCCGACGCGGCCCGGGTCCGGCTCAGCGTGCTGCGCGGGGTGCCGATGCTCCGCATCCTGCTGGTCAAGAACCTGACCCTGCTCGCTCTGATCGGACTGCCCACGCTGGTCGCCACCGCCGTCATCACCCTCCGCGGCGAGGCCGACTACCGGCTCATCATCACGTTGCCCGGGGTGGCCTTCCCGGTCCTCACCTGGATCGGGGTCGGCAACGTCGTGTCGGTGCTGCTGCCCGTGCTCATCGTCCCCCTCAAGGAGCGCTGGCGACGGCGGAAGCAGGTCTGGCCGACCGTACGCTGGCTGGGACACCTGGGCCTGCCGTACGCCCTGCTCGGGCTGGTTCAGCCGGCTGGCGCCCTCCCCCGCCTGATCACCGGCCAGCTCACGTTCCTGACCCCCACGCTGGAGGTCAAGGCCGTCGTGGTCACCCTCACCGGGCTGTTCTTCTGGGGCGCCGGCACGGCGGCGGCGCTGTGCGTCAACCGCCGCCGCGGCATCAGCATCCACTGAGCCGGGTCCCCTCGCCGGGCCAGTCAGGTGTGAGGTCGTACCCCTGACAACAGCCGTCACGTAGGTAACTATCACTGTGCGCCCTTGCTGAAAGACTCTCAGGCAGGCCAGGATGCAGGTACTACCTGGACGCCGGGTGGTGTCTGCGGTCCTGAGGGCCGCACCTCCCGGCTTCATCACCCTCGCTGTCGAGGCTCCCAGGCACCATCCGAGGATCGAGGGCCACGGTGAACTGCTGCTTCCTGCGCCGACGCGGTGCCCCGTCGGGCGCCGGTCGCCGGTCGGAGCTGAGGCGGCTCGCCCCCACGCTCCGTGAGCCTCCCCCACGACCCAGCGCCCGCTGTGGTCCTCCAGCCCGCCCGGAACGACCCGGGGCCGGCGGAGACCCCCTGCCCTGCAGAAACTGAGAGAAAGACGCCATGACGCAAACTGAGACATCAAGCAACCCCTTGGATGCCGAGCAGGTCGGCTACAAGCAGACGCTGAGCAGCCGTCACGTCCAGATGATCGCCATCGGGGGGGCCATCGGCACCGGGCTCTTCCTGGGCTCCGCCTCCCGGCTGCACAACACCGGTCCCGCGCTGGTCATCAGCTATGCCGTCGTCGGCGTCATCGCCTACTTCCTGATGCGAGCGCTCGGGGAGCTCGTGCTGCACCGCGCCACCTCGGGGGCCTTCGTCTCCTACATGCGCGAGTTCTTCGGTGAGAAGTGGGCCTTCGTCACCGGCTGGGTCTACTGGGGCAACTGGGCCCTGACCGGGATCGCCGAGCTCTCCGCGGTCGGTCTCTACGTCCAGTACTGGTGGCCCACCATGCCCACCTGGGCCACGGTCCTGATCGCCCTCGTGGTCGTCCTGGCCATCAACCTGCTCTCGGCCCGCGCGTTCGGTGAGTTCGAGTTCTGGGCCGCGATCCTCAAGGTCGGGGCCATCATCATCTTCCTGGTCGTCGGCCTGGTCGTGGTGATCGGCGGCTTCAACATCGGCGGCCACAAGGCCGGCTTCCAGAACCTGTGGAACAACCCGGGCGGGTTCTGGCCGAGCAGCGGTGACTACAACTGGTACGGCCCCATCCTGGTGATGTCCGGCGTCGTTTTCGCCTACGCCGCCATCGAGATGGTCGGAGTCGCGGCCGGTGAGATGGAGAACGCCCAGAAGGAGGTCCCCAAGGCCGTCAACGCGGTGATCTTTCGGATCGCCGTGTTCTACATCGGCTCCATCCTGCTTCTCGTCTCGATGCTGCCCACTACCGACTACACGGCCGGCACCAGCCCCTTCGTGACCGTCTTCGAGCGGCTCGGGCTGACCTGGATGAGCACGGTGATCCAGGCCATCCTGATCGTGGCCGCCATGTCCAGTCTGAACTCCGGCCTCTACTCCACCGGCCGCGTGCTGCGTAGCCTCGGGATGAGCGACCAGGCCCCCAAGTTCACCCTCAAGATGAGCAAGTCGGGGGTCCCGTGGGCCGGCATCGTGATGACCTCGGTCTTCTTCGTCCTCGGCTCAGTGCTCAACGCCCTCACCCCCGACGCGTTCGAGATCGCGGTCGAGGCGACCTCGGTCATGATCCTCTTCACCTGGGGCACGATCTTCGCCTGCCAGCTCCGGCTGCGGCAGCTGACCGACCGTGGCGTGATCCCCAAGGGCTCGTTCCAGGCCCCGGGCTACCCGTACACGTCGATGATCGGGCTCGCCTTCCTGGTGCTGGTCCTGCTCGGTCTGGCCATCTCGGGCTGGCAGAGCTCGCCGTACTTCCTGCACAAGACCAGCTTCTTGGTGGTGGTCTTCGGGATCCCGCTCCTGGCCGCCGTCCTCGCCATCGCCTGGCGGGTGGTCAAGCCCAAGGTCGAGGCCAACACCGGCGGCAAGATGAAGTCGCTCTGGACGTTGGACGGTCCGCGCTACTCCGACGTGTCGGCCGACGACCTCGACCCCAGGGACGACGCGAACGTCGTCTGACCCCTCTCGTCCGCCTGTCCTGACTTTGCACGACCCGCACCCTCCCTTTCAGGAAGAAGAACTCAGATGCTCAACGTCCAACGTCGGATGACAGCAGCTCTCCTGGCCGGGGTCACCACCGTGGCCCTTGCCGGGTGCGGGTCGAGCGGCGGTGGCCCGACGGCCACGCCGTCGCTGGTCCCCGGGGCCTCGGCCGGCGGCCAGCTCAAGATCGGTATCTCCTTCGACCAGCCCGGTCTCGGCCTGAAGTCCGGCGACACCTACACCGGCTTCGACGTCGACACCGCCACCTACGTCGCCCAGGCACTCGGGGTGTCGAAGGACAACATCACCTGGGTGGAGGCCGACCCCGGCCAGCGGGAGTCGCTCCTCACCGGTGGGCAGGTCGACCTGGTCTTCTCCACCTACTCCATCACCGACGAGCGCAAGAAGGTCGTCGACTTCGCCGGGCCCTACTTCGTGGCCCACCAGGACCTGCTGGTCCGGCGGAACGACACCGCCATCACCAGCCCCGAGACCCTCGGCGGACGGCGGCTCTGCTCGGTGACCGGGACGACGTCCTCGAGCTACATCAAGGACCACTACCGGGGCAAGATCACCCTCAAGGAGTTCCCCAAGTTCTCCGACTGCGTCTCCGCCCTGGCCGACAGCTCGGTCGACGCGGTCAGTACCGACGACGTGATCCTGGCCGGCTTCGCCGCCGAGCCGAAGTACCAGGGCAAGCTCCGGCTGGTCGGCCGGGGCTTCACCGACGAGCGGTACGGCGTCGGGATCAAGAAGGGCGACTCGGCCATGGTCGAGAAGGTCACGGCCGCGCTCAAGAGCTACATCACCGACGGTTCCTGGAAGGCCTCCCTCGACGCCACGGTCGGCCCGTCCGGTTACAGCGTCCCCAGCCCGCCCACCCCCGGGACAGCCTGAGTCCGGACCCAGCGCCCCGTCGACGCCGACCGGAGACGACGGGGCGCCCGGGACGGCGGCCGGGACGAGGCGACGGGGACCGCGACCGTGACCCGCCCGGAGGATGACAGCATGGGGGCCGTGGCGGACGACGATCTCCTGGCCCTGCTCGCGGGGTACGCCCCCTTCGACTCGCTCACCCCCGGCGAGCTGGCCAGCGTGGCCGCGGGGGCGACCATCAACCGGTTCGCACCGGGTGAGCTGATCCTGGACGCGTTCGCCGACAGCAACCCCGACGTCTTCCTGGTCATCGCCGGGCACGTCGGGATGTGGCACAACGGCGACCTGCTCAGCGAGCCGGCCGACGAGCGCCTGGGTCCGGGCGGGGTCTTCGGCTACTCGGCCATGCTGACCGATCGGTCGGTCGGACCCCGGGTGGTGGCCGTCGACGAGGTCACCGTCGCCCGGATCGCCGGGGCAGTCGCGGCCCGTGCCTTCACCACCCGGGCCGGAGCCCAGTTCCTGGTCGAGACCGCCGGCAGCGCCAACCAGCGGCGGGCCGGCCATCCGGCGTACAGCCTGGTGGACGAGCTGATCGTGCGCCGCCCGCTCATCGTCAGGCCCGCGACGACCGCGGCCGAGACCGCCCGGCAGATGACCGAGCACGACTACCCGTACGCCGTGGTCCGCCAGGGCGACGGCACCTTCAGCCTGCTCACCGACTCGCTGCTGCGCCGCAAGATCCTGGCCGAGGGCCTGGCCGGCGACACCCCGGTGGACCAGCTGGTCCAGGGGTCCGCCCCGACCGTGGTCACCGGTGACTCCGCCGCCGAGGCGCTGATCCTGATGCTGGACGCCGACGCCGAGTTCCTGCTCGTCGCCGACCGGGTCGGGGACCTCAAGGGCGTCATCTCACCACGGGACTTCGCCGTCTCCCCGACCACCGCCGGGGTCGCGCTGCACGAGCAGCTCCGTCGGGCCTCGACGCTGGAGGAGCTGGACCGGCTGGCCCGGCGGGTGCCCAGCGTGCTGGGCGAGCTGCTCGGGCGGGGGCTCGCGTCGGGGAAGGTGATCGCGGTCTACTCCGCCTTCCTCGACACCATCGTGCGCCGGGCGGTGGGGCTGGTCCTCGAGCATCACCCAGGGCTGTCGGTCGACGCCTTCACCTGGCTCGCCCTGGGTAGCAACGGGCGACGGGAGGCGGTCCTGAGCTCCGACATCGACTCCGCCGTGGCCTTCGGCAACCACGTGCCCGCCGCCGACATCGACCGCTACCGCGTCGCGTTCGCCGAGGTGGGGCGGGTGCTCTCCCGCGCCGGTCTGAGCAGCGACGAGCACGGGGCCAACGCCGAGCGCACCCTGTTCGCCCGCACCAACGACGAGTGGCGGAACGCCGCCCGGGAGTGGCTGGCCGCCCCCGCGGACAACCACGGCGCCATCATGACCTCCCTGCTGGTCGACGGGCGACCCATCCAGGGTGACCCCGGGCTGCCGGCGGTGGCCCAGGTGTTCGGCGACCTGCGCCGCCACCCCGGGACCATGCGGCTGCTGCTGCAGGAGTCCCTGTCGCGCCGGGCCCGGATGCCCTCGTTCCGGGTGCCCCTGACCCGCCGGTCGGGCACCTTCGACGTGAAGTCCTTCGCCATCCTGCCGATCGTCAACCTCGGCCGCTGGGCCGCGCTCAGCGTGGGGTCGGCCGAGCTGTCGACCACGGCCCGTCTGCGGGCGGCCGCCGGGTCGGCGATGCTGCCGCAGGATCAGGCGACCACCCTGGTCGAGGTCTTCGACGTCCTGCAGCGGCTGCGGCTGCGCTACCAGATTCGTCAGCACGAGAGCGGCGAGGTGCCCTCTGACCTGGTCGAGATGGACCAGATCTCGCCCTTGGACCGCAGCGTCATCGCCCAGGCCGTCCGCGAGGTGGCCTCGGTCCAGCGCCGGATGGACAACATCTCCCACTATGTCCCAGTCGAGTCCTGGGCCGCCCCGGACCCGACATGAGCAGCGAGCTCGGCCAGCTCAGCCGTACGCGGGAGACGGTCCCTGCCCGCCGGGTGGCCGTGATCGGGGACGTCGCCGGCCACCTGGTCGACCTTCGGGCCGAGCTCGTACGCCTCGGCGCCGACCCCGTGACCGGCGAGCTGCCCGAGGACCTGACTGTGGTGCAGGTCGGGGACCTCATCCACCGTGGGCCGGACTCCGACGGGGTGGTGGGGCTGGTCGACCACTACCTGACCACGCAGCCCCGGAGCTGGGTGCAGCTGGTCGGGAACCACGAGGCGCAGTATCTGCGGGAGCCGGCCTTCACCTGGCCCGAGCGGATCAGCGACGCCTCCGCCGAGGCCATCCGGCGCTGGTGGGACACCGGTCAGATGCGGATGGCCGCGTCGGTCACCAGCGGCGCGGAGCAGGTGCTCATCACCCACGCCGGGCTGACTGCGGACTTCTGGCGCGACATCCTTGGCTCCCTGCCCCAGGCGGCGACCGTGGAGGCCGCGCTGAACTCCCTGATCGGACAGCACGACGCGGTCCTCTTCCGGTCCGGCCAGATGCTCGGCGGGGGCCGGGCGGACCGCCGCGCCGGGCCGACCTGGGCGGCCACCGCCACCGAGCTGGTGCCCAGCTGGGTCGGCCAAACCCTGCCCTTCAGCCAGGTGCACGGTCACAGCTCGGTCTACGACTGGCGGGAGCGCTCCTTCTCCGGCGCCGGCGCGATCGCCGTCCGGACCACGCTGGACGAACAGGCCAAGCACGCCACCGTGACCCTGACCGAGGGACGGATAGTCGGGGTCGACCCCGG
>JBBQAB010000618.1:0-7716 GCA_038198385.1 Propionibacteriales bacterium | reverse complement strand
GAGACCATCAGACGGCCCCATCGGCGCTTGACCCGCCCTCAGAACCTCCCCTTGTTCAGGAGTCTCCTAGGGCGACGAGAACGACTCGGGCGCCGCGTCGGCCTAGGGCAGAAAGACGACCTTGCCGAACAGGTCGCCCGAGACCATGGCGGCGAACCCGTCGGCGGCGTCGGCCAGCGGCATCCTACGGTCGACCACGGGTCGGAGCCCGGTCGTGACGAGCAGGCTCAGCAGGGAGACCAGCTCGTCCCGGGTCCCCATGGTCGAGCCCACCACGCGCAGTGGCTTGAAGAAGATCTTGGTCAGCTCCGCCTTGGCCGGCGCGTCGCCGGAGGTGGTGCCGCTGATCACCAGGGTCCCGCCGGGGCGGAGTGCGTTGACCGAGTGCGACCAGGTCGCCGCACCCACCGTCTCCATCACCGCGTCGACCCGCTCGGGGAGCCGCTCGCCGGAGGCGAACGCACGGTGAGCCCCCAGCGCCACCGCCCGCTCACCCCGCTCCGGGTTCCGCGAGGTCACCCAGACCCGGAAGCCGGCCTGCCGGCCCAGGGCCGTCAGCGCGGTCGCCACTCCCCCGCCGGCCCCCTGGACCAGGACCGTGTCGCCGGGTCGGAGACCGGACTGGGTGAACAGCATCCGGTAGGCGGTCAGCCAGGCCGTCGGCAGACACGCGGCCTCGGCGAAGCTCAGCTCGACCGGCTTGTCCACCAGGCTCGCGGCCGGCACCCGGACCAGGCTGGCGTGCGTCCCCGGGTAGCGCTCAGACAGCAGGGACCGTCGCGGGTCGTAGGTGGAGTCGGCGCCGACGAAGGACGGGTCGTTGACCACGGCGTGCACCAGCACCTCCCGCCCGTCGGCGGTCACCCCGGCCGCGTCGCAGCCGAGGACCATGGGCAGCCGGTCGGCGGGCAGACCCACCCCGCGGAGTGACCAGACGTCGTGGTGGTTCAGCGCCGAGGCTCGGACCTCGACCTGCACCCAACCCTCAGGCACCGGCGGCGGGTCGAGCTCCCCCACCCGCAGGGCGGACAACGGCTGGTCGGCGTCGGCGGCGACAGCGTAGGCAGCGAGCATCTTCGCAGCCTAGGTCCAGGGGTCCGCGCCCGGACCGGTGGGCCGGACCGGGTGGGCCGGGACCGGGCGGAGGCCCGGGTACTGCGGTCCCGGGTGTTGGGCCCCGGTGCTGGGGCCGGACCGGCGCCCCGGAGACCGGACCCCGCCGCTACAGTCCTCGGGTGAGTGCTGCCGACGTCGATACCGTGGTCCAGACCTTCGCCACCCAGCACCACCGACCCCCGTCCGGGGTCTGGGCGGCGCCTGGGCGGGTCAACCTGATCGGCGAGCACACCGACTACAACGACGGCTTCGTGATGCCGTTCGCCCTGGCCCAGCGAGTGGTGGTGGCGGCAGGGCCCCGCGGTGACGACCGCTGGAGTGTCACCTCGGTCAACCTCGACCGCACCGAGACCTTCGGCCGCGACGACCTCCAGCCGGGCATGTCGGGCTGGCAGGCGTACGTCGCGGGCGTCGTCTGGGCCCTGGAGGAGGCCGGTCACCCGGTGTCCGGGGCGGACCTGGTGCTGAGCTCGGACGTGCCCGTCGGCGCCGGTCTGTCCTCCTCGGCGGCCCTCGAGTGCGCCACCCTCGCGGCCCTGGCCAACCTGAACGACCTGTCCATCGAGCCGCTCCAGCGGGCCCAGCTGGCCCGGCACTGTGAGAACGACTTCGTCGGGGCGCCGACGGGCCTGATGGACCAGGCCGCGTCCACGCTGTGCGAGGCCGACCACGCGCTCTTCTTCGACTGCCGCTCCTACGTCGCTGAGCAGGTGCCGTTGGACCTCGGGTCCGAGGGCCTGGAGCTGCTGGTGCTCGACACCAACACCCCGCACGCCCTGGTGGACAGCGAGTACGCAACCCGCCGGAAGAGCTGCGAAGACGCGGCCGCTCTCCTGGGGGTCGAGGCCTTGCGCGACGTCACCGACCTCGATGGCGCCCTGGGTCGGCTGACCGACGAGGTGATGCGCCGCCGGGTTCGCCACATCGTGACCGAGAACGCCCGCGTCCTGCAGGCGGCCAAGGTCCTGCGGGCGGGACGCACCCGCGATCTCGCCCCGCTGCTGGACGCCTCCCACGTCTCGATGCGCGACGACTTCGAGATCACCGTCCCCACCGTGGACCTCGCGGTCGAGACCGCGCGGCGCGCGGGCGCCCTCGGAGCCCGGATGACCGGCGGCGGCTTCGGCGGCTGCATCATCGCCCTGGTGCCCAGCGGCGAAGCCCCGCGGGTGGCCGGTGCGGTCGCCGACGCCTTCGCCACGGCCGGGTTCGACGCGCCGTCGTTCTTCCTCGGTCTTCCCTCCGCGGGGGCCCGGCTCATCTTCTGAGACCGCCCCGGTTCCCGGGTCGGGGTCACGGCCTGGGGTCACGGTCCGGGGCTACGGTCTGGGGCCGCGAGCTGGGGCCGCGGGCGGGGCCCTAGTGGTCGGTGACCGGCGGGTCCTGCGGCTCGCCGACCAGGGCCCGCGTCGAGGCCGGGGTGAGCAGCCCGACCAGCACCACGACCGCTGCCCCGCCGAGGGCGAGGAAGATGCCGTTGGTCTCCCCGCCCCGGAAGCTCCAGGCCACCGGAAGCAGGATCAGCTGGGTCGCCACGGCCGGACCCCGGCTCCAACGGCGGCTACGCCAGGCCCCGCGCGCCACCAGCCCGAGCATCAGCGCATAACCGAACATCAGGATCGCCACACCCAGGCCCACCATGGGCCGGGCCGGGTCGGCCCGGACGATTTCCAGAACCCCGAACAGCAGCGCGGCCAGGGCTTCGACCAGCAGCACCGCCGCGGCCACGGCCAGGGCAGGCGGTCGTGGACGCTGTCCGGCGGCTGGTCTGGTTACCACAGGTCTGAATCGATTCTGTTGCACCGTTGAAATGTGAGGCACCCAACCCCGGAAACCCTTGTGCTGCGCATCAATACTTGACAGGGTATTGGAAGCCGAGCGGTTCAGTGTAGAGGGGCGAGGCTTTCCCAGCCTGGGGGGGTCCCTACACAGGGGGCCTGGAGAAATTTGAAGGAGCGTACGCCATGGATTGGCGCCACAAGGCAGCCTGCCTGGACGAGGACCCGGAGCTGTTCTTCCCGATCGGGAACACCGGACCGGCCCTACTCCAGATCGAAGAGGCCAAGCACGTGTGCCGGCGTTGCGACGTCAAGGACTCGTGCCTGCAGTGGGCCCTGGAGGCCGGGCAGGACCACGGAGTCTGGGGCGGGCTGAGTGAGGACGAGCGGCGGGCGCTGAAGCGTCGGGCCGCCCGGGCTCGGATCCGCACCGCCTGACGCGGTCAGCAGGACTTCGCACGAAACCACAGCAGCCCTCACCGTCACCGGTGAGGGCTGCTGTGGTTGCTAGAGCCGGTCGCTGCGGTCGAACGCGACCGCGCTCTTGGCCGGCACCCGTACGGTCACCTTGCCGTGGGCGCGGACCCGGACGGTCGGTCCGGTGCACGAGCGGTGGCTCTTGTGGCCGTGGATAACGTCGCAGTAGCGACCCGGTGCCAGCCCGGTCGTCACGGTGATCGTCTTGGCCGCGGTCCCGTTGTTCATCGCGACCCAGCCCCGGTGGCCACGGGCGAAGGCGATGACGTTGCTGCCGTCGTCCCACCAGTGCCGCTGGGCGGCCTTGCCCACGTAGTTGTGCCAGCCCACCATGGCCTTGACCCCGGTGTTGCGGTCGGTGCACGACCACCCGCTGAAGCAGGTGGTGTCGGTGATCAGACCGGCGGCGGTCGCGGGCGGCGAGTCGTCGGAGGTGCTGAACTCGAAGGCCGCATAGACCTGCGGGTGCCCGTAGCCGGACGCGAGCAGGAACTCCGTGGCCAGGATGTTGGTCGCCCCGTCCTTGTAGTTCAGGGCGTCACCGTTGCGCTCGGTGTCGTGGTTCTGCACGAAGGAGAGGGTCTTGTTGCTGGGGGTCAGCCCCGACCCCTCGCCGAAGACCCTGAGCGTCGCGATGCTGCCTTCGGCGTCGGTCGGGTAGCTCTTGAAGGCCGACTTCAGCTGCTTGACCCCGTCCAGACCGAGCACGTTGCCGCTGGTCGTGAAGGCGTCGGGTGACAGCGTGCCCGGTCCGCCGCCGAACACCTCCAGCGCCCAGTAGGGACGCGTCCCGTCCTTGGTCTTGTGCAGGCGGGAGTAGATCGCGTCCAGGTCCTGCTGGCCGACGTGCTTCGCCGCGTCGACCCGGAAGCCGGACACCCCGTAGCCGATCAGCTTGTTCAGGTAGGCCGCGAGCTGGTTCCGGACCTTCTTGGTGTCGGTCCGCAGGTCGGCCAGTCCGACCAGCTCGCAGTTGAACACCTGCCGCTGGTTGTTGAAGTCCTCGATGCCCCCCGAGGCCGAGGGACAGTCACCGGAGTACTTGTGGAAGTCGCTGTTGGCGTAGAGGCCGGTGTAGGCGTAGCGCTGGTAGCTGACCCCGCCGTACGAGGTGTCGCCCTGTCCGGTCATGTGGTTGATGATCGTGTCCACGTAGACCTTGACCCCCGCCTTGCGGCAGGTCTTGACCATCTTCTTGAAGTCGGCCTCGTTGCCCATCCGGCTGGTCAGGTTGTAGTCGACCGCCTGGTAGACCTCCCACCAGGGGTGCAGGATCGTGTCGCTGCCGTCCCCAAGCTGGGTCCGCTTGAGCGAGTCCTGGGGCGGTGCCACCTGGACTCCGCCGTAGCCGGCCGGTCCGAGCACGTTCGTGCACTCCCGACCCACGGAGGCCCAGTTCCACTCCCACAGGTTGGCCGTGACGCCCGGGTCCGCCGACGTCAGGCCGGGACCGCTCCGGGCGCCGCTGACCGCAGCCGTCGTCGGGGTGACCGAGCTGGTCGTGGGGGTCACCGGGCTGCTCGTCGGGGCTTTCGCCACCGCTCCGGTGGGCGCCAGGCTGAAGCCGGCCGCCAACGTGGCTGCCACCAGCACGCCAGTCCGCCGCGACCAGCGACGGGCACGCGTTCGATCCATATGTCCTCCTTGACATGGGCACAAACCGGGGCCCGTGCCGGGCCCCGGGCTCTTCCTACGGGACCGGTCACCAGCCTGTCAAGGAGGTCCGGGGGTCGAGGAGGTCCGGGGGTCAGCGAGGTCCGGGGGTCAGGTCGTCCGGGACCGGTCGCGTTCGGGGCCCTCCGCGGTGGGTCCGAGCCGACGACCTCAGACGGGGATGTCCACGACCGCCCGGGTGCCCGGCCCCTGCGGCTGCGGCCCCAGGGTGAAGGTCCCCTCCATCTCGGCGACCAGGCTCTCCACGATGGACAGCCCGAGGCTCGTCACGGCGTGCCAGTCGAAGTTCTCCGGCAGCCCGCGTCCGTCGTCGTTGATCTCGATCCGGAGCCGGCCGTTCTCGGCGTGCGGGATGACCCGCACCTCCCCCGAACGGTCGGCCAGGCCGTGCTCGACCGCGTTCTGGCAGAGCTCGGTGACCACCATGGCCAAGCTCGTCGCCTTATCCGCCGACAGCATGCCGAAGCTGCCCTGGCGTACGGCGGAGACCCCGCCCCAGGAGGCCGAGAGGTCACCCACCATCCGCAGCAGCCCGTCGGCGACCCGGTCGAACTCGACGATCTCGTCGAACGCCTGCGACAGGGTCTCGTGCACGATGGCGATCGAGGCGACCCGGGACATGGCGTCGTTCAGGGCCATCTTGGCCTCCGCCGACTCGATCCGGCGGGCCTGCATCCGCAGCAGCGCCGCCACGGTCTGCAGGTTGTTCTTCACCCGGTGGTGGATCTCGCGAATGGTGGCGTCCTTGGTGACCAGCTGCCGTTCCTTGCTGCGCAGGTCACTCACGTCGCGACAGAGCACGATGGCTCCCAGCCGCTCCCGACCGGCGATCAACGGCAGCACCCGGATCATCAGGTGGGCACCTCTGGAGACCAGCTCCATCCTCCGGGCGGTCCGCCCCGACAATACCGACGGGATCGAGTCGTGCACCGGACCCGGACCCGTGGGGCAGAGCTCGACGGTCAGCGCGGGCAGGTTCTCGTCCACCAGGTCCCCGATCAGCCCCAGCCGGCGATAGGCGCTGAGGGCGTTCGGGCTGGCGTACTCCACCTCCCCAGCGGTGTCGATCCGGATGAACCCGTCCCCCACCCGGGGGCTGAAGGCGAGGTCGGTGGTCTCGGCCGGCAGCGGGAAGGCGCCGGCGGTGATCATCTGCGCGAGGTCGCGACCGGTGGCGGCGTAGGAGACCTCCAGCAGGCTCGGCGAGCGGGTGCCGAGCTGGTTGGTGTGCTGCTCGACCACCGCGATCACCCGCCTGCCCAGCGTGACCGGGATCGCGTGGGTCTCCACCGGCATCCCCGCCTGCAGCCGGCTGTCCGGGGTACTCATGATCTCGCCGCTGACGAAGGCCCCCGACACCAGGTGCTCGGGTGAGTAGGCGATCAGGTCGCCCACGACGTCGTCCATCAGGGACGTCGGGCCGGTGTTGGGCCGGATCTGGGCCGCCGCCCAGAACAGGTTGGGGTCCCGGTCCGGCACCCAGAGCACGAGGTCGGAGAAGCTCAGGTCGGCGAGCAGCTGCCACTCCGAGACCAGGAGCTTCAGCCAGTGCTGGTCGCCGTCCACGAGCCCGGTGTGCTCGGCGATGATCTCGGACATGGACGGCATGCGCTCCACCCTAGTGGGGCTGCACCGCCGGTTCCGGTGAGGCGCGAGCGGGTCGAGACGACGGCCACCGTGGCGTACGGCGGACGCGCCCGGCCCGCTTCTCTCAGGCTTCTCACAGGAGGATGTACGGTGCTACCGACGTCACGCGGCCGTGGCGGTCAGAAAGGCTGTCTCGTGACTGACACCGGTGACATCGAGCGTGATCCACGCTGGAAGGTGAGCCCGACCAAGATCGTGGTCACCATCCTCCTGGGGCTCGGCATCGTCCTGCCCCTCCTGGTCTCGACCTACGACCAGGTCAACCCCCGCTTCCTGGGGTTCCCGTTCTTCTACTGGTACCAGCTGATGTGGGTCTTCCTCGCCGCCGGTCTGTGCGGCCTGAGCTTCTTCCTGCTCAAGCGCGAGCGGGACGCCTACGACCGCGAGCACCCCACCCCCAAGAAGGGCACCGACGCGTGAACATCAACTGGGTCGCCCTCGTCATCCTGATCCTGATCTTCGCCGCCGTCACCATCATGGGCTTCCAGGCCGCCCGCTGGCGGCGCCCCAAGGACCTCCAGTCGCTGGAGGAGTGGGGGCTCGGCGGCAAGAGCTTCGGCACCATCACCACCTGGTTCCTGCTCGGCGGGGACCTCTACACGGCGTACACCTTCGTGGCCGTGCCCGCGGCCATGTGGGCCACCGGGTCGCTCACGGGGTTCTTCGCGGTGCCCTACACGATCGTGCTCTACCCGATCATCTTCTTCTTCCTCGGCCGGATGTGGTCCGTCGCGCACCGGCACGGCTACATCACCACCGCCGACATCGTGCAGGGGCGCTACGGCACCCGCAGCCTGAGCACCGCGGTGGCCCTCACCGGCATCCTGGCCACGATGCCCTACATCGCCCTGCAGCTCGTCGGCATCCAGGCGGTGCTCGAGGTCATCGGCATCGGCGGGTCCAGCGCGCTGGCCCGCGACATCCCGCTGCTGGTGGCCTTCGCCGTGCTGGCGGCGTACACCTACAGCTCCGGGCTGCGGGCGCCGGCGATGATCGCTTTCGTCAAGGACATCCTGATCTACCT
>JBBQAB010000617.1:0-3663 GCA_038198385.1 Propionibacteriales bacterium | reverse complement strand
GTGGGCAAGAAGCAGCTGGGTCAGATCGTCAACGACCTGGCCGAGCGCTACCCCAAGGTGGAGGTGGCCTTCTGCCTGGACGCCCTGAAGGACCTGGGCTTCCACTGGGCGACCCGGTCGGGTGTGACCGTCTCCATCGGTGACGTCACCACCCCGGCCGACAAGCCGCAGATCCTCGCCGGCTACGAAGACCGCGCCAACAAGATCGACAAGCAGTACGAGCGTGGTCTGATCACCGAGGACGAGCGTCGCCAGGAGCTCATCGAGATCTGGACCGACGCGACCTCGCGGCTCGGGGCGGCCATGGAGGCCAACTTCTCCAGGACCAACCCGATCTACATGATGGTCCACTCCGGTGCCCGCGGGAACATGGTGCAGATGCGCCAGATCGCCGCCATGCGTGGCCTCGTGGTGAACCCGAAGGGCGAGATCATCGCCCGGCCCATCAAGTCGAACTTCCGTGAGGGCCTCTCGGTCCTGGAGTACTTCATCTCCACCCACGGTGGTCGCAAGGGCCAGGCCGACACCGCGCTGCGGACGGCGGACTCGGGTTACCTGACCCGTCGTCTGGTCGACGTGAGCCAGGACGTGATCATCCGCGAGGAGGACTGCGGCACCGAGCGCGGCCTGAACAAGGTCATCGGGGTCGACGAGAACGGCAAGCTCGGTCTGCACGACTACGTGGAGACCGCGGTCTACGCCCGCACGCTCGCCACCGACGTGATGGGCGCCGACGGTGAGGTTCTCCTCGCGGCGGGGGTCGACCTGGGTGACGTCAACATCGGTCTGCTGATCGACAACGGCGTGACCAAGGTCAAGGTCCGCAGTGTCCTCACCTGTGAGGCCGTGACCGGCACCTGCGCCATGTGCTACGGCCGGTCCCTGGCCAGCGGCAAGATCGTCGACGTCGGCGAGGCGGTCGGTATCGTCGCGGCGCAGTCCATCGGCGAGCCCGGCACCCAGCTGACCATGCGGACCTTCCACACCGGTGGTGTGGCCGGAGACGATATCACCCAGGGTCTGCCCCGGGTGGTCGAGCTCTTCGAGGCCCGTCAGCCCAAGGGCAAGTCGCCGATCTCCGAGGCCGCTGGCCGCGTACAGATCGAGGACAGCGACCGGCTCAAGAAGATCACCGTCACCCCCGACGACGGGTCGGAGGCGGCCGAGTTCTCGGTCAGCCGCCGCGCCCGCCTGCTGGTGGAGGACGGTGACCACGTGCAGGTCGGCCAGCAGCTCACCGCTGGGACGCCTGACCCGCACGACGTGCTCCGGGTGCTCGGTGTCCGCAAGGTGCAGGAGCACCTGGTGGACGAGGTCCAGTCGGTCTACCGGACCCAGGGTGCGCCGATCCACGACAAGCACATCGAGATCATCATCCGGCAGATGCTGCGCCGGGTGACCGTGATCGAGTCCGGGGACGCCGACCTGCTGGCCGGTGACCTGGTGGACCGCCTGATGTACGAGGCCCAGAACCGCAAGGTTGTGGCCGAGGGCGGGGCGCCGGCCTCGGGTCGTGCCGTCCTGATGGGGATCACCAAGGCCTCGCTGGCCACGGAGTCCTGGCTGTCTGCGGCCTCCTTCCAGGAGACCACCAAGGTTCTGACCGACGCGGCCATCCACGGCACGTCGGACAGCCTGGTCGGCCTGAAGGAGAACGTCATCCTGGGCAAGCTGATCCCGGCCGGGACCGGTCTGGAGCGTTACCGCAACATCCGGGTCGAGGCCACGGCCGAGGCCAAGGCGCAGGCGTACTCGATGGTGGGTTACGACTCGTTCGACTACGACTTCGGTCAGGGTTCGGGCGCGGCGGTTCCGCTGGAGGAGTTCGACCTGGGGGACTACCGCTAGTCCCCTGCAGGTAGTACCGCTGAGGGCGGACTGGGTCATCCCGGTCCGCCCTTCGGCGCTCCCGGTCTCGGGGGCCTGGCCCGCCGCGGCGAGAACCGGCTGGCTCCGGAGGGGACCGCCCGATTAGCCTGAGGACCATGTCGCTGGTGTCGTCGGTCAACGTGGGTCACGCCGACCCGAACCCGTACAAGTCGAGCAAGGCCACCGGGATCGGCAAGCACCCCCAGCCCGGCCCGGTCGAGGTGCGCCCGCCGGGGAAGAAGACCTCGGGCCTCGGGAGCGGGCTGGTCGGGGACTTCATCGGGGACCGCAAGCACCACGGCGGCGACGACCAGGCCGTGTACGCCTTCCAGCGGGAGGACCTCGACGCCTGGGAGGCGCGGTTGGACCGGAGCCTGCCCAACGGGTACTTCGGCGAGAACCTCACCACCACGGGCATCGACGTCAATGAGGCTCTGGTGGGCGAGCGCTGGCGGGTCGGCTCACCGGAGCGGCCGGAGGATCAGGTCGAGCTGCAGGTGACGTCGCCTCGGATCCCGTGCTCCACGTTCCGTGGCTGGATGGGGGAGAAGGGGTGGGCCAAGATGTTCACCGCCGACGCGCGGCCCGGCACCTACCTGCGGGTGACCAGAGCGGGTCGGCTGCACGCCGGTGACGCGATCGAGGTGGTCGAGCGTCCGGACCACGACGTGACGGTCTCGCTGGTCTTCCGGGCGATCACCACCGAGCGGGAGCTGCTGCCCCGGCTACTGGCCGCCGAGGCCTACCTCGAGGACGAGACGATCGCGCTGGTCCACCAGCAGCGGACGATCACCCTGGACTGATCCACAGGCCGGCTCCGCCGACTGAGCCGGGTGGGTCGGGGCGCGTGGTGCGTACCGGGTCGGGGCGGCTCCGTCGAGCGCGTATCCTGGTCGGCGGAGAGTGTCCGGGTGCGAGCCTCGATCCCCTCCCGCGGTGCCGCTGGTGGGTGCCGGCGGGGGTGCGGGCGGAGGTTTTGACCGGGGCCGAGCGAGCAGATAACCTAGACCCTTGTGTTCGGGCTAGCCCGACTCCTTGTGCGTGCCCATGTATCGCCGTCACCTACTGCTGGTCAGTCAGGCGTCGAAGCTGGTGGTGTTCGCACGGCGACCTTGAGGTTCCGAGAGGTCGCAGCCATTCAACGCAGACAGAAAGAGATACCACGCGGTGCCCACAATTCAGCAGTTGGTCCGCAAGGGCCGCTTGGACAAGGTGAGCAAGACCAAGACGCCTGCGCTCAAGGGATCCCCCCAGCGCCGGGGTGTGTGCACACGCGTGTACACGACCACCCCGAAGAAGCCGAACTCGGCCCTGCGCAAGGTCGCTCGTGTCCGGCTGTCGTCCGGGGTCGAGGTCACCGCCTACATCCCCGGCGTCGGCCACAACCTGCAGGAGCACTCCATGGTGCTCGTCCGCGGCGGTCGCGTGAAGGACCTCCCCGGTGTCCGCTACAAGATCATCCGTGGTTCGCTCGACACCCAGGGCGTCAAGAACCGCAAGCAGGCTCGTAGCCGGTACGGCGCCAAGAAGGAGAAGAGCTGATGCCGCGCAAGGGTCCCGCACCGAAGCGCCCCGTCGAGATCGACCCGGTCTACGGCAGCCCGTTGGTCACGCAGCTCATCAACAAGGTCCTCGTCGACGGCAAGAAGCAGGTCGCGGAACGCATCGTGCACACGGCGCTGGAGGGCTGCCGCGACAAGAGCGGCACCGATCCGGTGGTCACGCTCAAGCGAGCCCTCGACAACGTCAAGCCGACGCTCGAGGTTCGCAGCCGACGGGTGGGTGGAGCGACGT
>JBBQAB010000616.1:0-4142 GCA_038198385.1 Propionibacteriales bacterium | reverse complement strand
CTCGGCGTACGCGATCGAGCCGTCGGCGCGCTTGGAGAACCACTCGGGGTGGTCGGTCACCCAGGGGTGGTCGGGTGAGGCCTGCAGCGCGAAGTCGAGCGCAACCTCCATCCCGAGCGACCTGGTCTTGGCCACGAACCGGTCGAACGCGTCGAAGTCCCCGAGGTCGGGGTGGATCGCGTCGTGGCCACCCTCGGCGTTGCCGATCGCCCACGGCGAGCCGGGGTCGGCCGGACCGGGGGTCAGGGTGTTGTTCGGGCCCTTGCGGAACGCGGTGCCGATCGGGTGGATCGGGGGCACGTAGATGACGTCGAAGCCCATGGCCGCGGCGGCCTCGAGGCGTCCGTGGGAGCTGTCGAAGGTGCCGGACCGCCAGCGGCCGGACTCCTCGTCCAGCTCGGCCCCCTCCGAGCGCGGGAAGAACTCGTACCAGGAGGCGTACAGGGCGGCCCGGCGCTCGACGAAGACCCCGAACTCGGGGGTGGGGGAGACCAGCTCCCGGGGACCGAAGTCGGCCATCGCCGCGCGGACGTCCTCGGCGAGGACGACCTCGAGACGGTCCTCGACCTGCTGGCCGTCCTCCAGGCTCCGGGCGGCCCCCCGCAGCAGCGTGGCGACCTCCGCCTGGCCGGCGGTGGAGGCCCGCTCGGCCGCGGCGGTGAACAGGGTCCGGCCGTCGGCGCAGACCAGGTCGACGTCGATGCCCGCGGGGATCTTGATCTCCGCCGCGTGCACCCACGTCTCCCACGGGTCACTCCAGCCCTCGACGCGGAAGGTCCACGGTCCCTCCACGTCGGCGCACACGTCGGCGGTCCACCAGTCGAAGCCCAGGGGCGTGGTGGGACGCATGGCGAGGACCGAGGACCGACCGTGCGGGTCGGTCAGCACGACCGAGGCGTTCACCGCGTCGTGGCCCTCCCGGAAGACTGTGGCCCGGACCTCGAAGGTCTCCCCGACCACTGCCTTGGCGGGATAGGTGCCGTTCTCGATCACTGGAGACACCTTGGTGACCGGGATGCGTCCCGTCAGCACGCCCACCTCGGGCTGCTCGATCTGCGCAGCGGGGGCGCGGGACGAACCGGAGTCACCGAGGTCAGCGGTTGCCGTTTCTTCGTTGGTAGCCGTCACGAATCTCAACCTATCGGCACGCACCGGCCCACGTCGCGGGGCACGTGAGCGCTCGGGCGTGGCGCGGGCGCCGGTCCGAGGACCGGAACCCGCCGACGGTCGGGGCGACACAGGTCACGACGCAGCCGGAAGGGACCGCTAGGTTGTCCGGGTGCGCGCTATCCGTCGATTCACCGTCCGGCCCGTCCTGCCCGAGGCACTGCAGCCTCTGGGTGACCTTGCCCGCAACCTGCGTTGGTGCTGGCACGGCGACACCCAGGAGCTCTTCCGCTCGGTGGACCCGAAGCTCTGGGAGGAGGTCGGCAGGGACCCGATGCGGCTGCTCGCCGACGTCTCGGTCGAGCGCCTGCAGAAGCTGGCGGCGGACCGCAAGTTCGTCAAGAACCTGAAGGTCGTCCAGGCCGACCTGGTCGACTACCTGAGCGGCGACCTCTGGTACCAGGGCTACGCGGCGGAGAACCCGCAGGCCCCTCGGGGAATCGGCTACTTCTCCCCCGAGTTCGGCATCACCGAGGTGCTCCCGCAGTACTCCGGCGGCCTGGGCATCCTGGCCGGTGACCACCTCAAGGCGGCCAGTGACCTCGGCGTCCCGATCATCGGGGTGGGCCTGCTCTACCGGCAGGGCTACTTCAAGCAGTCCCTGAACGCCGCCGGGTGGCAGCAGGAGCGCTACCCGATGCTCGACCCGAACGCCCTGCCGCTGACCCTCCTGCACGACGTCGACGGCCCCCTGCTGATCGAGGTGCCGCTCGCGGGCCGCACCCTGTACGCCCAGGTCTGGCTGGCCCAGGTCGGTCGGGTCCCGCTGCTGCTGATGGACTCCGACGTGGAGCAGAACGGCGGCCAGGAGCGCGAGACCACCGACCGCCTCTACGGGGGCGGCACCGACCACCGGCTCGCCCAGGAGGTGCTGCTGGGGATCGGCGGCGTCCGCGCAATCCGGGCCTACTGCGCCGTCGCCGGTCTGCCCGCCCCCGAGGTCTTCCACACCAACGAGGGGCACGCGGGCTTCCAGGGGCTGGAGCGGATCCGGGAGTACATGGACACCGGTCTCGACTTCGACACCGCCCTCGAGGAGTGCCGGGCCGGCACGGTCTTCACCACCCACACCCCCGTACCGGCGGGGATCGACCGCTTCCCGCGTCAGCAGGTCCACGACCAGTTCGCCAGCTTCGGCCGCGTCCCGCAGGACCGGGTGCTGGCCCTGGGCGCTGAGGACTACGAAGGCGGTGACCACGAGAAGTTCAACATGGCCGTGATGGGGTTCCGGCTCGGTCAGCGCGCCAACGGCGTCTCAGCGCTGCACGGCGTGGTGTCGCGCGAGATGTTCCAGGGGCTGTGGCGGGAGTTCGACACCTCCGAGGTCCCGATCACCTCCATCACCAACGGTGTCCACCACCTCACCTGGGTGCACGACGACCTGCTCCGGCTGCTCGAGGCACCGACGGGGGAGTCCTCCGACACCGTGATCGACGGCTACGACTGGGCGGGCCTGGACCGGGTCGACGCGAAGACGATCTGGGAGCTGAAGCGCAGCATGCGTCAGGACCTGGTCGCCATGACCCGGCGCCGGCTCGCCGAGAGCAGCGTCAACCGCGGGTTCTCGACCGATTGGGTGTCGCGGGTGCTGGACCCCGACGTGGTCACGTTCGGGTTCGCCCGCCGGGTGCCCTCCTACAAGCGTCTGACCCTGATGCTGCGCGAGCCGGAGCGGCTCAAGGCCTTGCTCACCGACCCCAAGCGGCCCATCCAGATCGTCATCGCCGGCAAGTCGCACCCCGCCGACGAGGGCGGCAAGGCCCTCATCCAGGAGATGGTGCAGTTCGCCGACGACCCCGCGGTTCGCGAGCGGATCGTCTTTCTGCCCGACTACGACATCTCCATGGCCAAGCCGCTCTACCCGGGCTGTGACGTCTGGATGAACAACCCGCTGCGCCCGTACGAGGCGTGTGGGACCTCCGGGATGAAGGCGGCGCTGAACGGCGCCGCCAACCTCTCCATCCGAGACGGCTGGTGGGACGAGTGGTTCGACCCCGCCTTCGGCTGGGAGATCCCCTCGGCCGAAGGGGTCGAGGACCCCGACCACCGCGACGACATCGAGGCCCGGGCGGTCTACGAGATCATCGAGAACGAGATCGTGCCGCGCTTCTACGACGTGGACCGCGACGGGCTGCCGCAGCGCTGGGTCCAGATGATCCGCGAGACCATCGCCGGTCTGGCCCCCAAGGTGCTCGCCTCCCGCATGGTGCGCGACTACGTGACCACGCTGTACGCCCCATCGGCGGCGGCGACCCACGCCGTCGAGGCCTCCCCCGGCGGCGCCGCGGCGCTGGCGGACTGGAAGGAACGGATTCGCGCGGCCTGGCCCCAGGTGGGGGTCGACCACGTGGAGTCCCTCGACGGAGACCAGGTCGAGGTCGGCACCAAGATCCACGTCAGCGCCCTGGTGCGGCTGGGTGAGCTGGCCCCCGAGGATGTCGAGGTGCAGCTGGTGACTGGTCGCCTGGAGTCGGGGGAGGACCTGCGCGAGCCACGGGTCAGCCCGTTCCCGGCCGGCACCCCGGTCGACGGCGGCCTGCGCCGTTACGAGGGCTGGGTGGAGGCCCGTAGGGCCGGGGCCATCGGCTACACGGTCCGCGTCGTCCCCCACCACCCGCTGCTGTCCAGCCCGGCCGAGATGGGGTTGGCCACCCTGCCCGCGGACCTGCCCGCACCGCCGTCGGCGAGCTACGCGCCCTGACCCCGGGGCAGGCCGCGCGGCCACCCCTCGCGCGGCCGGTCAGCGTCAGCCGAGGGGCGCACGCCGTGGGCAGCCGAGGGCCGTACGCCTCAGCTGGCCGTCCGGGTGAGCAGGGTCGCGACGACCTCGTCCAGCGTCAGCCGGGCGGCGGCCTCGAAGAGCGGGATGGACACGAACCCGTGGATAGCGTCCGGGTAGGTCCTCAGCTCGACGGCTACCCCCGCCCGCTCCAGGGCTGCGGCGTAGCGGTAGGCGTCGTCCCGGATCGGGTCCT
>JBBQAB010000615.1:0-5160 GCA_038198385.1 Propionibacteriales bacterium | reverse complement strand
CGTCTGGAAGTTCATCTACGACCCGACGTTCGGGCTCGGCAACACACTCCTCGCCGGACTGGCCAAGATCCCGGCCGCCCTCGGGATGGACGTCAGCCCCGTCCAGCTGGGCTACCTCGGAGACGCCGGCGCCGCGATCTTCTGGGTGGCCATCGCCCAGTGCTGGGCCCACATCGGCCAGATGATGGTGATCTACGTCGCCGGGCTGCAGGCCATTCCCGCGGAGCTGTACGAGGCGGCCGAAGTCGACGGGGCCACCCGCTGGCAGCGGTTCGCCAGCATCACGTGGCCCCAGATCGGGCCCGCCACGACCATTGTGATCGCCTACACGATCGTGCAGTCCTTCAAGGCGTTCGACCTCATCCTCGGGCTGTCGGGAATCCCGCCCAAGGCCTCGATGGACATTCTGTCCACCCGCATCTACACCACCTTCGCCAACTCCCAGTACGGTTACGCCGCCGCCGAGTCGATCATCTTCATGATCCTGATCGCGGTCGTCACCGGCCTGCAGCGACGCGGCATGAAGCTCATCCAGCGAAGCGAATGAGGAGAATCCGATGACGTTCACCTTCGGACGGCGCGCCCTGCTCGCCGTCTACACCCTGCTGATCGTGGTGCCGCTGCTCGTGGTGGTGTTCGGCAGCTTCAAGTCCCAGCAGCAGCTCTTCGCTGACCCGTTCCTCCCGACGCTGCACCCGCGGATGGGCAACTACACCGCAGCCCTGTTCGACCAGGGCATCTCGACCGCCCTGGTGAACAGTGTCCTCGTCACAGTCACCTCGGTCATCCTGACGCTCGTGCTGGCCAGCCTGGCGGCATACGCCGTGGCCCGCATCCCTGGCTGGCGGGGGAACCTCATCTTCGGGTTTCTGATCCTGGGGATGGCGATCCCCGCTCAGGCGAATATGATTCCGCAGCGGGTGCTCTTCAACAACCTCGGTCTGCTCGATAGTCGGCTGGGCCTGGTGCTCATCAACATCACGGTGACCCTGCCGGTGGCGACGTTCATCATCGGCGGCTTCATGAAGACCTTGCCCGCCTCGCTGTTTGAGGCGTCCTCGATCGACGGAGCCGGGCCGTGGCGCGCCTTCCGCTCGATCGCCCTGCCACTGTCGGCTCCCTCCGTCGCCGCCACCACGATCTTCCTGTTCGTCATCCAGTGGAACGACCTGCTGTACCCGCTGCTCTTCATCCAGTCCCCGGGGAAGAAGACGCTCCCGCTGGCCCTGCTCAGCTTCCAGGGTGAGTTCCTCACGAACTACCCGCTGCTGTTCACCGGCGTCATCGTGTCCTCGCTCCCCATCGTGGTGGCCTACGTGTTCCTGCAGCGCTACTTCGTCGCCGGGATCACCGCCGGCGCAACGAAGGGCTGAGCCTGTGACCCTCACCGCCCCCGTCCACCCCGCTCCGGGATCCGCCAGCTCCGAGAGGTCTGCCGTGTCCGCCCTGCCCCTGCTCGTCCGCCGAGTCCTGCACTGCACACGCGAGGACGCGGCGGTCGATCTCCAGGTGGCGGCGTACGGGGGGCTGCAGCTTGACGGCGCTCCCGGATGGCTCACCGGTGAGGACCCGGTCGACCAGGGCGTCGAGCTGACGATGCCCAACCTGCCTGACCTCCATCTGCCCGACGGCACCGCCGTTCCCCACCGGTTCCGGGTCGACGTGGTCGCTCCCGGAGTGGTCCGGGTCCGCAGTGGCGCACCCGACGCGGCGGTCTTCGACGACGACGGGACCGGTCTCGGGATCGTCATCTCACCCGGGTCCGTTGTCCCGGGTGGGGTCGAGGTCATCGAGACCGATGACGATGTCCAGCTGCGGGCCGGTGACGTCGAGGTCGTCGTCGGGCGGTATCCGTTCCGACTGACCGTCGAGGTGGCGGGCCAGTCCGTGCTGCGGACGTCTGAGCGGCTACGTCAGGTCGCCGGTCTGCCGACGGCGCCGCCGGTGCTGCGCCGTGACGCCACCCAGACGTTGAGCCTGGAGCTCGCGACCGACGAGGACATCACCGGCTTCGGAGAGCAGTTCGGTCGGATGGTCAAGAACGGGCAGCAGCTGACGTTGCGGGTCGAGGATGCACTCGGCACCGGCACCGGAATGGCCTACAAGCCCGTACCGGTCTGGCACTCCAGTCGTGGCTACCTCGGGTTCCTCAACACCGGGGCCACCGTGACCGCTGACGTCGGCCACCAGATGCCCAGCGTCCTCGCGCTCACCAACGGGGACCCGGCGATCGACCTGTACCTGGTGACCGGGGCGACAGCCGCCGAACGGCGGTCGCGCGACACCCAGCTGACCGGTCGTGGCCCGTGCCCGCCCGTGTGGGCGTTCGGTTACTGGATGGGTCGGTGCCGCTACCACTCGAGCGGCGAGATGCTGCAGGTGGCCGACGACATGCGGGCCCACGAGGTGCCGCTGGACGTCCTGCACCTCGACCCGGACTGGCTGGTCGTCGACCGGCTGAACACCGACTTCATCTGGAACACCGACCGGTTCGGCGACCGCCGGCGGTTCGTCACCGACCTCGCCGACCGCGGGGTACGGCTCTCGGTCTGGGAACTGCCCTACCTCGACCCGGCGTCGCCTCGCTACGACGAGGCGGAAGAGCGTGGGTATCTCGTCCAGACCACCGCGGGGACGACCGCCCACCTGCGCGGCACCCCGACTCCAGACGGGCGGCACCGTGCCCTGCTGGACTTCACCAACCCGGATGCCCGCGCGTGGTGGCAAGAGCTGCACCGGCCGTTCCTGGACGATGGCGTCGCGGTGTTCAAGACCGACTTCGGTGAGGGGCTGCCCGACGACGCAGCGCTGGCCGACGGCACCCCGGCCAACCATGCGCACAACCTTTACCCGCTTCGCTACAACGGCGCGGTCAGCGACGGGATCGGGGCCCGGGTTGACCGCCCACCGCTGGTCTGGGGACGGTCCGGTTGGGCTGGCTCCCATCGCTACCCCGGTCAGTGGGGCGGCGACGCGGAGTCGACGGTGGCCGGCATGCAGGCCACGGTTCGCGGCGGGTTGTCCTACGCGGTCAGTGCCCCCGGCTTCTGGAGCCACGACATCGGCGGGTTCTTTGGCCCCGAGCTCACCTCGGAGCTCTACGTCCGGTGGACCCAGCTCGGCGCCCTCTCGCCGCTGATGCGGGCGCACGGGCTGCGGCCACGGGAGCCGTGGGCGTTCGGGGAGCAGGCCCTGGAGATCTCGCGCGACTGGATCCGACTCCGCTACAGCCTGCTGCCCTACCTCTGGCAGACCGCGGTCCAGAGCGCTTCCCGGGGCTGGCCGGTGCTCCGCCCGCTGGACTTCGCCGAGGCGGACGACCGGGTTGCACGTTCAGTGGACGACTCGTTTCTGCTCGGTTCGGATCTCCTGGTGGTGCCGGTGTTCAGTGACTCGGCCGAACCGGTTCACCGACGCTTCTACGTCCCGACGGGTGGGTGGACAGATCTCTTGACTGGGGAGAGGTACGACGGCGCGGGCTTCGCCGAGCGCACCTGCGCCCTGTCCGACATGCCCCTGCTGGTACGGGACGACACGGTTCTGCCGCGCCTGGAGGTGAGCTCCCACCACCGCAACACCGACGACCTCCTTCAGCAGTCGTGGCGTTTCGAGATCTTCGGTGACGTCACCGGGTCCCGCTCTTTCGTCGGCTTCGACGGGCAGCCCGTCACCTGGAACGGGAGCGCAGCATGAGTCCGCTGGAGAAGCTGGTCGAGCTGGCCCGCCGCCGGGACCTGCACACGCTGCTCCTACGCGAGCCGGCGACGTTGGGATGGCTGCTCGGAGGTCGGGTGCATGTCCCGCAGACGCTGGACACGGCCTGCCTCGACGTGATCGCCAGCGGCCTGTCCGGGCCCGAGCCCCGCCTGATGGTCGTCTCGAACGCCATCGAAGCACCTCGGCTGGCCGAGACCGAGTTCGCGCTGGCTCCGGGTCCCCTGGACCAGCAGGCCGTTCCGTGGTGGGGTGACCGGACCGCCTGCTTCCCGACCGGTCCCGGCGTCGGGGCGGACCGGCCGTGGGGCGACGCGGTGGACGTGTCCGCCGACCTGGCCGCCGCCCGCCGGGTCCTGGACGACGACCAGGCGGCACGGCTCGCCGGCGTCACCGCCGACACGGCCGCGGCCGTCGGTCGGGTGGCCCGGGAGCTGCGACCGGGTCTGACGGAGTACGAGGTCGCCGGTCGAATGGCCGCTTCGTTGCTGACGAGCGAGCTCGACCCAGTCGTGCTGATGGTGGCCGCCGACGGGCGTGACCGACGCCACCGCCACCCGCTGCCCACGGGCCGGCGGGGCGAGTCGTCCTTCCTGCTGGTGTGCTGTGGCCGACGCCACGGACTGGTCGCCAGCGTGACCCGGCAGGTCCTCTTCCGCGGTACCGGCCCCGATCCCGGGGAACGCGCCGACCGGCAGCACGCCCTGCTGCGCGTGGAGCGGGCCTTCCTCGACGCCTCCACGCCCGGGACCAGACTGGGCGACGTCGTGGCGGAAGGAACCGCCGCGTACGCCGGGCAGGGGTTCGCCTCCGACGAGTGGACCCGGCACCACCAGGGTGGACTGAGCGGCTGGCTACCCCGTGAGTTCCCGGCCCACGTCGGTAGCGACCTGAACCTGACCACCGGAATGGTGGTGGCTTGGAACCCGAGCGGCGACGGCGTCAAGGTCGAGGACACCTGTCTCGTCACCTCCGACGGAGTCCGCCCGCTGGGCCGCGACCCCGAATGGCCGACGGTCGAGGTGGGCGGCCGACTGCGACCGGACCTGCTCTGGCGTTGAGGCGCCCACACCCGTTCCCGCTCCTGCCCGCTGCCGGACCGGCTCCGGACACGACCCCCAGACAGTTCCGATGAGGAGATCCACATGACGACCGCTTCCGAGACGACCACCCCCGCCCGCCGATCGGACGGCTGGATCGCCACCGATCTGGTTGGAGGGGTGACGGGGCCGCTGGAGAACGCCCTGGACGTGGTCAACCCCGCCACCGGCCGGGTGTGCGGGCAGGTCAGCCAGCCCCTTGGCGACGCGGCCCGGGCACGGGCCATCGCCGCGGCCGACGCCGCCGCGTCGGCCTCAGCCGCCTGGGCCGACACACCCGCCCGCGCTCGAGCCGACGTTCTGCTCGAAGCCGCCCGGCTGTTGTCGGAGCGGGTCGAGGAGATCG
>JBBQAB010000614.1:0-3208 GCA_038198385.1 Propionibacteriales bacterium | reverse complement strand
CGAGGTGCGGCGTGGTGTCCTGGTAGTCCCGCGGCGGCTCGCCGTCGATCTCGGCGCGCAGGGGTCTGGCGGCGTGCGCCCCGAAGGCCGGGATGTCGCGGGACAGCGCGGTCAGCGAGGGGTGTACCAGCAGGCAGAGCTGTGAGTCGTCCCCCGCCACGATGGACAACTCCCCGGGAACGGCCACGCCGAGCTCGCGCGCCACCCCCAGACCGGCAACCGCCATGATGTCGTTGTCGTAGGTGATGGCGGTGGGGGGCTGACGCCGGGCGAGCAGGGTGCGGGTCGCCCGGGCTCCCTCCTCCCAGCTGTAGTCGGTGGCCAGGATGTCGGCGCCATTGAGGCCGCGGTCCTCCATGGCGGCCCGAAACGCCGCGATCCGGCTACGGGTGTGGTCCAGTGCCGGTAGCCCGGTGATCCGAGCGATCCGGTGGTGTCCCAGCGTGACCAGGTAGTCGACCACTGCGGTCACCGCGACCGCGTCGTCGCTCCACACAGCCGGGGCCGCGGAGTCCGATCGCGGCTGGCCGACCAGGACGGCGGGTATCCCCAGCTCGCTGAGCACCGGGAGACGTTCGTCCACCTGCCACAGATCGGTGAGGATGACCCCGTCGATGCGCCGCTCCGCCCACCAGGTCCGGATCGCCTCGATGGCGGCCTGGTGGTCGTTGACCAGCTGGAGCAGCAACCCGATCCGCCGGCCCGACAGCTCGCCCTCCAGCCCGGCAATGAACTGCATGAAGAACGGTTCCACCCCCAGCGTCTGCGCCGAACGGGCCAGGATCAAGGCGACGGTGTGGGCGCGGGACACCGAGAGCGCGCTGGCGGAGATGTTGGGCCGCCAACCGATCTCGTCGGCAATCTGCACGATCCGTTGCCGGGTGGCCAACGACACCCCCGGTTGCCCGTTCAGCGCATACGAGACCGCGCCGATGGACACCCCGGCTCGCCGTGCGATGTCGGAGATCGTGGGTCGCTTGACGGGCATACGGACCTCTCTGGATAGGACGGCGGCAACTTATCCCAGGGTGAGCGCCGCGTGTTCGTCAACCCGCGGCAAGCTCGGCCGCGCCGCCTCCCCGACCAGGTTCTCGATCACCAGCCCAGGGGACTCGGCTTGGGCGACCGCCGAGCCGAAGCCGTTCCGACGCTCTCCGCGGAAGGCAATCTCGGAGTCGCGCAGCACCACCCGACCGGCACGCTCTACGTGCACCCCGGGGGTGGCCGTCGCGTACGGGCCGCCGCCGCGTACATAGGGCCGCAGGTCCCGGCGGTCCGGCCAGTCGGTCCACCGCTCGAGCTCGACCCGGACCCCGTCCAGCACGACGTCGTCAACCAGCCCGGCCTCGGCGGCGAAGATCAGTATTCCGCTCTCGCTGTGAGCCAGCACGTTGCGGAACCGGACGTGCTGGATTCGGCCCACCTCGTCGTGCCAGGGCGCCGACCGCACGACGATCGCCTCGCCGCTGCCCCACCAACGGGGGGAGAACAGCTGGGCGTGCACCACGATGTCGCTGAACAGCACGTTCTCGATGTCGCCGCCCGTGCCGGCTGAGACTGACAGTCCACGGTGGCTCTGCCGGACCACACACGAGGAGAAGATGACGTTGCGGATGGTGCCCGAGACGTCCACCCCGACGACCAGAGCGCTTGACCGGGTCGAGAGGGTGCAGCCGGTGACGGTGACGTCTTCGCAGGGGCCGTACTCGGGCCACTCGTCGCAGGTCTTCAGCGAGATGGCGTCGTCACCGCACTCGATGTCGCAGTCGCTGATCCGCACCCGGCGGCAGCGGTCGATGGCAATCCCGTCGCTGTCGGGCACCCGGACGTCGGAGCGGATCCGTAACGCGTTGATCACGACGTCCTCGCAGCCAGTCAGACGAAGCGTCCACCATGCGCTGTTGCGCAAGGTGACGTCTCGCACCGTCACGTTGCGACAGCCCAGCAAGAAGACGAGGAACGGCCGCTCGTTAGGCATCTCAACGTTGTCACCGGCGACGGAGTCAATGAACGCGTCGCTCGCCCCGTCGATCACCCCGCCACCGCTGATGGCGATGTCCTTGGCCTCGCGGGCCACGAGCAGGGCTGCACTGCTGTCGGTTCGGTCGGTGACCACGCCCGCCGAGAGCGCCCCGACCTGGAACCGGGCGGTGTAGTCGGCCCAGTCCGAGCTCCCCTGCAGCACAGCACCCCGTTCGATCCGAAACTCGACCCCGGACCGCAGCTCGATCGACCCGACCAGGAAGGTGTGCCCGGGCGCCAGCACCACCCGGCCCCCTCCCGCGGCGTGCGCGGCGTCGATCGCCGCCTGCACCGCGGCGGTGTCCAGCGTGGTCCCGTCGCCCACCGCCCCGTGGTCCAGCACGTCATATCTGTTGATGGCCGCTCGCCTTCCGATCGTTCAGGCAGCGGAGCACGGGGGGGCCGGTGACCGCCGAGGCGTGCCGGCCGTCCGCCCCCCGGATCAGGAAGGTGTGCTCCTCACCCGGCAAAAGGGTGACGAGCACGTCGTCGACCACCGCGTCCGGCCCGAGCGGCTCACCGTCCAGGGTGAGCCGGTCGGGGAAGATCACCAGGTCGCGCAGGAAGGTCTCGGCCCGCACGGTGGCCGCGAGACCGTCGGCGACCGTCCGCGTCGACACGGTGTAACGGGCCGGCGGGTAGGTCAGGTCCCGGTCGACGCGCCAGAACCAGGTCGTTCGACAGCCATCGACGTCAGCGACGAGCACCTCGCACCGCGGGTCGTGGGGCCGGGTCAGGGCGAGGTCGAGACGCAGCCGGCGCACCGCGTCCGGGTCGATGGTCGGGCTCAGGTCCTCCGACGCGTACATCGTCCCGTCCAGACCGACGCGGCGCAACCGCACGGCGGCGGTCCAGGGGTTGGGGTCATCGTTGACGAGGACCAGGTCGAGCTCGTCCTCGCCCGCATGCGGTCCCACGGGCTGCACGGTGCCCCGGTGGGGAGCGAAGGCGGCCCGAACGGCGTACCAGACCGGGAGGAGCCGATCATCGTCGTCGATCATCGACCAGGAGATCACCGGCCAGCAGTCCTGCAGCTGCCAGAGCACCACCCCGGCGCAGCGGTCCAGGCCGCGCAGGTGGTCCACGGCCACTGTCATGGCTCGCGCCTGGACGACCGAGGCCAGGAAATGCCAGTCTTCGGGACGACTCACGGGGAGGAAATGGTCGGCCAGCCCGCGCGCCAGCT
>JBBQAB010000613.1:0-6968 GCA_038198385.1 Propionibacteriales bacterium | reverse complement strand
GTGCGTCGGGGTGATGTTCGCTCCCCACCATCAGCTGGCCGCCGACGAGCTGGTCCGTGTCTGTCGACCCGGTGGGCGGGTCGCGTTGCTCAGCTGGACCCCGCAGGGGTTCATCGGCCAGATGTTCGTCGCCTTGCGGCCCTTCATGCCGGCTCCACCCCCGGGTGCCCAGCCAGCCATCCTGTGGGGGGACCCCGACCACCTCGGTCTGCTCCTGGGTGACCGGGTGCAGGACCTGACGACGACGCGCCGGACGCTGACCGTCGACCGGTTCGCGAGCCCGAACGAGTTCTGGAGCTACTTCCGGGCGGCGTACGGGCCGACGATCGTCGCCTACCGGAACGTGGCTGAGGACCCCGACCGGACCGCCGCCCTGGACCAGGCTCTGATCGAGCTGGCGCGTGCACACCTCGGCGACGGCTCGACGATGGAGTGGGAGTACCTGCTCGCCACGGCCACCCGGGCCGGCTGAGCGCCCGGCTGGCTGAGACCCACGGCTGGCTAGGTCGTGATGGTCGGGTCGGTTCCGCCCTGGGTCTCGACCGCCACCCCGGCGGCGGCGAGCTCGAGCAGGGTCTCGGCGGCCCGTTCGGGGGAGACGGCGGCGGTCAGGTCGAGGAGCACGGTCGTCTCGAAGCCGGCGGCGGCGGCGTCGAGAGCGGTGGCCCGGACACAGTGGTCCGTGGCGAGACCGCAGACGTCGACCGCGGTGTGGCCGCGCGAGCGTAGCCAGTCGGTGAGTCCCTCCCCGGCGTCGGAGACACCCTCGAAGCCGGAGTAGGCGGCCGCATACTCGCCTTTGTCGAAGACCGCGTCGAAGGCGCGGAAGGTCAGGTCCGCCACGAGCTCGACCCCCGGCGTCCCGACCTCGCAGTGCCGCGGCCAGGAGGTGACGTAGTCGGGATGGGTGGAGAAGTGCGGACCGGGGTCGATGTGGTGGTCGCGGGTGGCCAGCACCGCGGCGTAGCCGTGTGGTCCGGCCAGCAGGGCGCTGATCCCGGCCGCCACCGCCCGGCCGCCGGCGACCGCCAGCGAGCCCCCTTCGCAGAAGTCGCGCTGCACGTCCACCACAAGCAGGACACGCCCGGTGCCCTCCGGGGTATCGTCGGTCGGCTCAACGGTCATCACGGGTTCCTCCACAGTGGCGGGTCAGGCTGGGCGGGTCGCGGGTCGCGGGTCGCGGGTCGCGGGTCGGGGGTAGGGCGGGAGTGGGGGAGACGGCGGGTCGGCGTACGGCTCAGGGCTCGCTCCGGCCCGGGAACGGGGTCTCCTCGGCCGCCCCGGTGTAGCGGGTCGGGATCACCGGCTCGCCCCGCGACATCTTCAGGGCTTCCAGGGGAAGCTCGGCCCGGGACCGGCGGTGACGGTCGCGGGCCGTGTCCAGCGGCTCGTCCCCCACGACCTCGCCGACCCGGACCAGCGGGACCAGCAGCGGACGGTCGTTCGCGTCGCCGACCGGGGGCTCACCCACCCCGAGCACCTCGCACTCGGCTGTGCCGGTCGGGTCGAACCGGCGTAGCGCGAACTTGCGGCCCCCGACCGAGATCTTGTCGGCACTCTTCTTCGCGACCGAGACCAGCGGGGCGTCCGCGCCGTCCGTCTCGGCGCGGGCCACCAGCTTGTAGACGAAGCCGCAGGTCGGGTGGCCGCTGCCGGTGACCAGGGCCGTACCCACCCCGTAGCCGTCCACGGGAGCTCCGGAGAGGCCAGAGATGGTGAACTCGTCCAGGTCGCTGGTCACGATGATGCGGGTTCCGGTGGCGCCGAGGGAGTCGAGCTGGTCCCGTACGCGGCTGGCCAGCACAGCGAGGTCGCCCGAATCGAGCCGGACCGCACCCAGCCGGCCGCCGGTGAGCTCGACCCCGGTGCGGACGGCGGCCGCGACGTCGTAGGTGTCGACCAGCAGGGTGGTGTCCTCCCCGAGGGCGGCGATCTGGGCGGCGAAGGCCGCCCGCTCGTCGTGGTGCAGCAGGGTGAAGGAGTGGGCGGAGGTGCCGCGCGTCGGGACGCCGTAGCGCCGGCCGGCCTCGAGGTTGGAGGTGGCCTCGAACCCGGCGATGTAGGCCGCCCGGGCCGCGGCCACCGCGGCCAGCTCCTGGGTCCGCCGTGAGCCCATCTCGATGCAGGGTCGCCCGCCCGCCATTGCGGTCATCCGCGACGCGGCCGAGGCGATCGCGGAGTCGTGGTTGTAGATGCTGAGCAGGAGCGTCTCGAGGATCACGCCCTCCGCGAAGGTGCTCTCGACCACGACCACCGGCGAACCCGGGAAGTAGGCCTCACCCTCGGGATAGCCCCAGACGTCACCGGAGAAGCCGAAGTTGGCCAGCCAGTCGGCGGTCGCCCCGTCGACCACGTCGGTCTCGCGGAGGAAGCGCAGGGCCTCCTCGTCGAACCGGAAGTGCCGCAGAGCCCGCAGCGCCCGGCCGACGCCGGCTACCACGCCGTAGCGACGCCCGCTCGGCAGCCGCCGCGCGAACAGCTCGAACACGCAGCGGCGGTTGGCGGTGCCCGCTTGGAGGGCCGCCCGCAGCATGGTGAGCTCGTAGTGGTCGGTCAGGAGTGCGGTCGTGGGGACCTCGGCGGGTCCCCACGGCGCGAGGGCGCGGGGTGCCGAGTCGGTGGCGGTCACGCGCACAGCGTAGTGAGGGGAGCCCGGATGCCTGCCACAATGGGGCCCATGCCTGAGTCGGAGGGGGAGAGCGTCGTCCCCGCAGGAGGAACCGCGGTGGTCGAGCGGCCCCTGGAGGAAGTTCTCCCGCAGACACCGTGGGTGACCATCGTGTGGGACGACCCGGTCAACCTGATGTCCTACGTCACGCACGTGTTCGTCAGCTACTTCCACTACCCCAAGGCCAAGGCCGAGAAACTGATGATGCAGGTGCACTCCGACGGCAAGGCGATCGTCTCCGACGGCAGCCGTGAGGCCATGGAGCGCGACGTGACCGCGATGCACGAGTACGGCCTGTGGGCCACGCTCGACAAGTCCGGGGACTAGCGCCGTGAAGCGGTTCCAGCGCCGTCGGGGCGGCATGATCACGACCCGGCTGTCCGGCTACGAGGTGGAGCTCCTGACCTCTCTGGTCGTGCAGCTCGTCGAGCTGGTCTCCGACGGCGAGCCCGAGGGCCTGCAGGCCCTCCCGGACTCCGGTGACCTGTTCGAGCAGCTGACCCGTGACCTCCAGGTGGACCCCGACGAGCCCGAGGTCTCCGACGACCCCGTTCTTCGACGGCTCTTCCCGACCGCCTACCCGCACGACGCGGCCGCCTCGTCGGACTTCCGTCGCTTCACCGAGCGGGATCTCAAGGTCAAGAAGGTGCGGGACGCCGACCTGGTGCTGGGTCGGCTCACCGAGACCGCTGAAGGCGAACGGGACCTGAGGATCCCGCGGGAGGAGGTCGACGCCTGGCTGCGGACCCTGACGTCGGTCCGGCTGGCTGTAGCCGCGAGGCTCGGGATCTCCGACGCGGAGTCGGCCGATGAGCTGGCCCAGCTGGCCGACGAGGACCCCCGCAGCTTCATGGTCAGCGTCTACGACTGGCTGGGCTTCGCGCAGGAGACGCTGATCTCGGCCCTGTGAGCGCGGCCAGCGGATCAGCGTGGTCGGCCGGACCGTCGGGGGCTGGGCTCCGGTCCGCTTCCACCGGACCACGGCGTACGTCCCCTCGAGCTCGCTCTACCGCTCGGCCAGCGGTGGCCCGGCCGGCCCGTCGAGCATCGCCACGACCGGCACCAAGGTCACCACCACGACGGTCAACGTCCGCAGCGGCGCCGCCCTCACCAGGACCCTGGTGGGTCGGATCTCGGAGGGTTTGACCCTCAGCCTGACCGGGAAGATCTCCAACGGCTACGCCGAGACCGGCTACGTCGGCAGCCTCCGCTGGGTGGCCATCGCCTACCTCGGCAGCCTCAAGGCCGCACCGGCACCGGCTGCGGTCACCCCGCCCCCGCCAACCCCGCCCGTCCCGCCGGTCGTCGCCTCGAACAAGGGGACCGTGGCCCTGGCCTTCGCGCAGAGCCAGCTGGGCAAGCCCTACTCCTACGGTGCCGCCGGGTCGGCCGCGTACGACTGCTCGGGTCTGGTGCTGGCTGCGTGGAAGAAGGCGGGCGTCACGCTGCCGCGGACCAGTCAGCAGCAGTTCGCCTTCGGCGCCAAGGTCGCCCAGGCGGACCTGCGTCCCGGCGACCTCGTCTTCTTCTACGGCCCGAGCCCGAGCCACGTCGCGATCTACGTCGGCAACGGCCAGATCATCCACTCCCCGCGCCCGGGCAAGGCCGTCGAGTACAGCAAGATCGCCTCCATGCCGTACGCCGGGGCCCGCCGCCCGGGCTGAGCCGTGGCTAGCCGCCGGTGACGCGGAAGGACGCGGCGAACGGTGTGCCGGCGTTCGGCACGGTCAGGCCGGTGTCGGTGACCGGGACCGGCGTCCCGTCGACCGTGACGGAGTCGACCCGGGCACCGTGCAGGACGAGCAGGAACTCCGCACGCGCGAACTCGGGGTAGCTGTTCCCTTCCACCTCGGCCCGCAGCTCGACCCGGGACCCCGAGCGCTGCACCGTGAAGACGGTCCGGATCCGGCCACCGTCCAGGGCCGCAAAGGTCAGGCCGTCGTCCTCCTGGAGGACCGAGGTGTGGCGGCCGTCGGTGACCGGTACGAACAGGTGCAGCTCGACCGAACGGGGGTGGTGGCCGTCGGTCGAGGCGGGGGCCTCCGGCCACATCGGGATGACCGCCCCGCCGCGGGCGAAGACCGGGATGTGGTCCATCGGGGTCGGGGCGAGATGGAAACGGGCACCGCCGACGAGCTCACCGCTGTGCCAGTCGTACCAGTCGCCGGCGGGCAGGTAGACCTGGCGGGCCGTGCTGCCGGCCTCGAGAACCGGCGCGACGAGCAGGTCGGGACCGAGCAGGTACTGGTCGTCGAGGTCCCGGGCGGTCCGGTCGTACTGGTGGTCGAAGACCAGCGGACGCTGCACGGGGGCGCCAGTGTCCGCCGCGCTGAGGAAACAGGCGTACAGGTAGGGCAGCAGGCGGTAGCGGAGCTCGATGGCGGTCCGGACCCCGTCCTCGATGACGGCACCGAAGGCCCAGGCGTACTGGTCGACGTTGTCGATGATGGAGTGGTTGCGGCAGAACGGGGTCAGCGTCCCGTACTGCATCCAGCGCAGGAAGAGCTCCGGTTCCGTGTTCCCGGCGAAACCGCCGACGTCGGCCCCGACGAAGGCCTGGCCCGAGACGCCGAACCCCGCCCCCATGGCGATGCTCATCCCCAGATGATCCCAGCGGGCGAGGTTGTCACCCATCCAGTTGGCGGCGTAGCGCTGGATGCCGGCGAACCCGGCCCGGGAGAGCACGAAGGTCCGCAGCTCGGGCCGGGCCTTGCGCAGCCCCGCCGTGGTGCCCATCGCCATCAGGAGGGCGTACTGGTTGTGGTAGCGGTCGTGGGAGAACTCGCCGCCTCCGAAGCGCATCGAACCGGCCGGGATGTCGCCGGTGGCCGGCTCGTTCATGTCGTTCCAGACACCGGCCAGGCCCGACTCCACGTGCGCGGCGTTCAGCTCGCCCCACCAGGTGCGGGCCTCCTCG
The DNA here is from genome assembly GCA_038198385.1 of Propionibacteriales bacterium. Classification (GTDB taxonomy): domain Bacteria; phylum Actinomycetota; class Actinomycetes; order Propionibacteriales; family Propionibacteriaceae; genus Microlunatus. The sequence continues at coordinate 1,383 of JBBQAB010000613.1, read as the reverse complement.
GTGACGAAGTCCGGGAAAGCTGTGTTGCCCGGCCAGACCTGGCCGAGGTAGAGGTCGCCGCCCTCGGTCCGACAGAGCACGTCCCGCTCCACCGCCTGGTCGAAGACCTCGTAACCCGGGTCGTACTTCACCCCCGGGTCGATGATCGTGATGACCCGGAAGCCGTCGTCGGCGAGCCGGGCGAGCATCCCGGGCGGGTCGGGGAACTGGTCGCGGTTCCAGGTGAAGACCCGGTAGCCGTCCATGTACTCGATATCGAGCCACAGGGCGTCGCAGGGGATGGCGTCCCGACGGTGCCGGGCGGCGAGCGCCTCCACCTGGTCCTGGCTGTAGTCGTACCAGCGGCACTGGTGGTAGCCGAGCGACCACAACGGCGGCGGCGCGGTGCGTCCGGTCAGCCAGGTGTAGTGCTTCAGGATCTGCGGCATGTCCGGGCCGGCAAACACGTACTCGGTGTACTGACCACCGGCGAAGTGGATCCGGTACTCCTCGTCGGGGGAGAACTCATAGGACCCGCGGTAGCCGTTGTCGAGGAACGAGGCGGCCATGGTGCCGTCGGGGTGGCTCTGGTGGTAGAAGAACGGGATGGAGACGTAGAAGGGGTCCATCTCCACGCTGGTCCGGTCCGACCGCGGATGGTCGGGCGGGTACTGCGAGGTGAACTTCGCCGTCTCGGTCGGGCTGAGGACGTCGGTGTTCCACAGGGTGAAGTCGCGGCCCTTGCGGTTGTGCCGACCCCCCTTCTCGCCCAGGCCGAAGATGGCGTCCTCCCGGCGGCAGCGGCGGCGCAGCGTGAACCCGTCGTTCAGAGTGGCGTACGCCCAGTAGCGGCCGTCGGCGTCGGCCGCGGTCTCGACCACGACCGAGCCGTCGGCCCGGTGCACGTCGACGCGGAACGGGTCCAGCCAGACCGACACCGTCAGGGCGGCGGTCACCAGGCGTACGCGGTCCTGGTCACGCTCCACGCTGAAGGCGGCCGGGTCGGCCAGCGGGTCGACACAGACGGCGAAGGTGGGGGACTCATCGAAGACCCCGGCCCGGCTGATCGTGAGCCGGACCAGGTCCTCGCGGACCACCTCGACCCGCAGCTGCTCGCCGTGCAGGTGGGCCAGCAGGCCGTGGTCGGTGGCGTCCACGCGGTTGACCCGCTCGAAACGCACATAGTGGTCGGTCCGGATCATCGCGCAGCTCCCGTGAGGTCGAAGGGTCCCTGAGAACCCGACGCTAGGGCGTGTCCCGCAATGCTTGAAGGCCGGGTTAGCCGAGTATGGCGATGTGCATGATCGTCATGATTTGACCGATGAGCAGTGGGAGCTGCTCGAGTCTCATCTGCCGCGGTCGACCGCGGGTAAGACGGGTCGGCCTTGGGCTGATCACCGCAGG